>JAFIEB010000043.1 GCA_020832735.1 Oceanicaulis sp. | reverse complement strand
GCGGGCCGGGCGCGGTTTCGTTATCCGGGTTGGAGACCGCCCACCGGCCGGCCGTATTTCGGCGGGGGGCCGTCTGATTAGAGACTGATCGTCCTGGCGTTAGTTCAGGTTGATCAGGACTTCCACACGCCGGTTGAGCGGCTCGCGCACGCCGTCCGGTGTCGGAACGGCCGGGCGGGATTCGCCGTAGGCGTTGATGGAGATCGCGCCCTGGGGGATGCCCAGGCGGATCAGTTCGTCACGCACCGCACGGGCGCGGCGCTCGGACAGGCCCACATTGTAGGACGCTGCGCCGGAGCGGTCGGCGTGGCCATCGACGCGGACAGCCGCGACGCCGCAATTGCGGGCGGAGCTGATGGCGTTGTTGATGACGTTGCGCGACTGATCGGTGACGTTTGAGCGATCCCACTCGAAGTACACCACGAACTCGGCATCCTCACACGCCGGCGGAGGCGGCGGCGGAGGCGGCGGAGGCGGCGGCGGGGGAGGCGGCGGAGGCGGCGGGGGCGGAGGCGGGGGAGCCGGGGGCGCGCCGAAGCTGTAGCGCAGGCCGGCCCACAGTTCGTGGCCGGACAGATTGCCCACGTTCACGCCGTCATAGCGCGTCGAGCCGTAGCCGAAATAGCGGTACTCGGTGTCGAAGACCATGCGGTCATTGATCGGCCAGGCGATGCCCGCGATGCCCTGATAGGCCACCGACAGGTCATTGTCGCGCGCTTCGATATAGCGCGGGTCGCCCGGCATGACCGAGCCGACCGGACGCGTGCCGGTGTTCCAGCCGCCCAGCGAGCCGTAGGACTGGACGAAGCCGATGCCGGCGCCGAAATACGGACGCCATTCGCTGGCGAAATCGAACTCGTAGAGCACGTTCAGCATCGCGCTCCAGGCGTGGAACGAGGAGTAGCTGTCCTCGTAACGGCCGATGGAGCCGGTGCGGTTGTAGCGCTTGGCGAACTCGCCTTCGAGGCGCCAGTTGTCGGCCAGGTGGTAGCCCAGCGCGACCTTGGCGCGCCAGTTGCCCTCGCCGCGAATCGTGCCGCCGTTCGGAGCGCCGCCCAGGGCGCCGGAAACTTCGGTCGACTCAGGCGTGCCATAGCCAATGGCGCCGCTCAGATACCAGCCCTCATTGGCGGCCGCCACAGACGGTGCGCCAAGAACCAGTGCCAGAGCCGCTGCAGAAAGCAGATGCGTCTTCATGCTTCGTATCCTCCGTAAATAAAAAACTCAGACGCGTTATTACGCGGTTATGTGACAGCTTTAAGCGTGCACGCGCAGCATTTCGCAAAACCCCGCTGCAGTGTGGCCTTCCTGCACCAGTTGTCCGGCCGCCAACCGGTCAGCCTTCGGTCTCGATCCGCAGGGTCTCGTCCCCGATATCCATCTCGAAGGTGCTGGTCTGGCTGCCGCGCCAGAGCGCGTAACCCAGCGCGCCCATGCCGCCCCGCAAACCCCGATCAGGCCCGGACGTGAGCGCGTTGCGCGCGGTTCGACGTGAGCGCGTTGCGCGCGGTTCCAAGCCCTAAAATGCAGATTGTAGAATTATTCCTCCCAACCCCAGGGCGCGTCAGGCGCTTCAACAGGGGCGGTCAGGTCAAACTCGGCATGGAAGGCGCGTTCGGTGCCCACGCGGCGCGCGTGATAGACGAAGCGCTCGCCGGGATGGACCTCCATCAGCCAGACATTCTGCCAGCTGGTGGGCAGGCGCGCCGTGGTGACATGGTCGCCGGGGAATATCTGGCCGAAGTCCGAACCCGGAGACACCGTGACGCCTCCATATTGGGTGGCGTCCTCCTCGGTTCCGTCTTCATAGCGGTGGTCATGGCGCAGCTCGATGGCGCCGTCTGCGTGACGGGTCAGCACCCAGGTGCGCGAGAGATTGTCCCCGACCACGAATGGAATGCGGATGCGGTCCGGCTCGCAGGCGCGCACATGCATGATCAGGCTCTGGCCGGACAGGCTCTCATCGCCCTCGGGCGCGCGGTGCAGCTCGCCTTCAAAGGCCTGCCCGCACAGGGCTTCCAGACGCTCCCACCAGGCGTCCGCCGGGCTCGCGTCCGCGGCGGCGGGCGCGGTCTGCATCATGGCGGCGGCGAGGGCGGTGGCGGACAGCGTCATGGCGGGTCTCCTTGATGTGTGATCCGCGCCAGCCTGCCCGCTGACGGCAAAAATTCCAAATCACGCGATGAATTGAGGTTCACACCGCGCGCAGGCGCACTAACCTCACTGCCTTCAGGCAGGCCCGCAAAGAGGCCGGACTGACCAGGGGAGGACTTGTCCGTGACCATTGAAACCAACCCGCCTGCCGCGGCGCCATCCGCGCCCGCGCCGCTGACCAAACCCGCCCGCGCCTATGCGCTGGGCGTGCTTCTGGTCATCTACATCTTCAATTTTCTCGACCGCCAGATCGTCAATATCCTGGCCGAGCCCATCAAGCTGGAGTTGGGTCTGGCCGACTGGCAGATCGGCATGATGGCGGGGGTGGCCTTCGCGGTGTTCTACACCGTTCTGGGCATCCCCATCGCGCGCTACGCCGAGCGCGCCGACCGGGTGAAGATCATCTCGGCCGCTGTGGCGGTGTGGAGCGGGTTCACCATTCTGTGCGGCTTTGCGGGCAATTTCGTCCATCTCCTGCTGGCCCGGATCGGGGTGGGCGTGGGCGAGGCGGGCTGCACGCCGCCGGCCCATTCGCTGATTTCCGATTACACGCCGAAGGAAAAGCGCGCCTCGGCGCTGGCGCTTTATTCCATGGGTATTCCGCTGGGCTCGCTGGCGGGCATGGTTCTGGGCGGTCTGATCGCGGACGCCTATGGCTGGCGGGTGGCGTTTTTTGCAGCGGGCGCGCCGGGCCTGCTGCTGGCGGTGATCGCCTGGTTCACCCTGCACGAGCCGCGGCGCAAGGGACTGCGCCGGGTGGCGCCGGCGCCGGCCAGCGCGCCGAACATCCTTCACGCCATCGCCGAGATGAAGGGCAAGACCTCGTTCTGGTGGATCTCCGCTGGCGCGGCGCTGGCGGCCATGATCGGCTATGGCCACATCACGTTTTACGGCTCGTTCTATCTGAGAAATCACGGCGAGGGGCTGGCGGCGATGGCCGAGCAGGTTAACGCCGTGCTGGGCGTCAGCTTCGGCCCCATCGGCTTTATCGGCACGGCGCTGGGCCTGCTGATCGGCATATGCGGCGCGGCGGGCACCTATCTCGGCGGATTTCTGGCCGACCGCTCGGCGCGGCTCAATCCGGCCGGCTACGCCATCGTGCCGGGCATCGCCACCGTGCTGACCGTGCCGCCCTTCGTGGTGGCGATGCTGGTGCCCGGCGCGGGCGCCTCGCTCATGATTCTGGCGATCCCGATCTTCCTGGGCGCAATCTGGTACGGGCCGGTGTTCGCCAGCGCCCAGAGCCTGGTCGAGCCGCACACCCGCGCCACGGCGGCGGCGGTCTTGCTGTTCATCATCAATCTGGTCGGGCTGGGCCTCGGCCCGCTCAGCGTCGGTCTGGTCAGCGACATGCTGGGCGCCACGATGGGCGCAGCAGAAGGCATACGCTGGTCGATGATCATCTTCGGCGTGGCGGCGCTGGCCTCGGCGGGCGCGTTCTTCATGTCCGCGCGCACGCTCAAAGACGAGATCGTCAGCTGAGGCCACAGCCGGGACGGGGGCCGGGCGGCGCCGAAGCGCTCCGCCCGCCTGTCCCACTTGATACGTTTCAGTCCCAGTCGAGCGGCGGATAGACGCGCCGGTTGAGCTCCACGATATGGCCGTCGGGATCGCGCAGCATGGACACCATGACCTGATAGGTCACGCCGTCGCCGGGATACTCGCGCATGGTCGGCTCGCTCATCACCCGCACGCCGGGGACTTCGGCTGCGGCGGGGAAGACCGTGTCGAGCTCGCTGGTGTTGAACAACAATACGATATCGCCGGTTTCAAAGCCTTCATCGGGCACGGCGGGCGGGGGCGCATCGGCTGCATCAGCCAGCTCCCACAGGCCCAGCATGCCGATGCGGTCATCATTGGCTTTCAGGAGCACCAGGCGCGACTGGCTGGAGCCGTCCCGGCTGGTGATCATCTGGTCATAGGTGACGGTCATGCCCAGCGCGTCGCGATAGAGCGCCAGCGAGGCGTCCAGATCGCGCACCAGCAAGGTGGTGCGGCGCAGATCCAGCGGATTGCGCTCGGCGGCGGCGGGCGCCGGCGCTGCGGCTGCTCCCGCTGGTGGCGGCGCGTCATTGCAGGCGGCGAGCGACAGGGCGGCGAGCCCCGCAGTGATGATGGACAGCGTCTTCATTGAAACCCCCTTTGGCGTGGACATCAGTCCACCCTGTCAAACACATAACCGCCGCGCGCCGGGCCCCAGATGAGCGCGCCTTCGGCGTCAAAGCCCCGGTCCCAGTTGGCGTGGCCCTGGGGGGTGTGGATGGAGCGCGACACCGTGCGCACTGCGCCGCGCAGGCCCGACGGGCAGGTGTCGAAATTCGACTGCCAGTAGCCGTGGGCGATGCGGTGCACCTCGCCCGAACAGCTCACCGCGCCCAGCTGGTCTTCGGCGATGCGGTCGGGATCGGCGAAGGCGCCCACCACGCTGGCCGGATCGGTGAGGGTGTAGATGGTGCGCAGGACCAGGCGATTGTTCAGCTCCCATATCCGGATGATGCGCTGGAAATAGGGTCGCTGCTTGATCTCCGGATCGAAATCCTCCGGGCTGGAGCCCAGGAAGGCGTTTTCCTGATAGAGCCAGATGCCGTCCTCGCGATGCGGCCAGATACGCACGGTCTCGCTTTCCACATAGCCCCAGCCCTCGATGCGCGACTGCTCCAGCGTGGAGAAAGACCCGATCAAGAGGCCCGCCAGCTCATTGGCGCCGGGATAGCCGGGCTCGTCCTCGGGCGCCGCAGCGGCGGCGGCCCAGGGTGCGGCGAAGGCGAGGCACAGGGCGGCGATCAGATTACGCATGGCGTGTCTCCTGTCAGACTATTGGCGCCGGAACGGCGGCGGCGAAGGCTTTGGCGATATCCTCGCGGGTGGCGATCCACACGCCGGATTTATTCGAGACGTAATCAAGGAAGGCTTCGAACGCGCCGATCCGGCCCGGCCGTCCGATAATGCGCAGGTGCAGACCGATGCTCATCATGCGCGCATCCTCCTCGACGGACTCTTTGAGGAGCCAGTCGAACGTGTCGCAGGCATAGGTCAGCCAGTCCTTGGCCGTCAGGGACGGGTCCAGCCAGAATTTCATGTCATTGGTGTCGAGCGCATAGGGCAGGACGATGATCGGTTTCTGCCCTGCGCCGCCGGGCAGATGGGCGATGTCCCAGAAAGGAAAATCGTCCGAATAATCGTCCATGTGATAGAGATACCCGGCCTCGGCCAGCAGGCCGCGCGTGATGGCCTTATGCAGATCGCGCGACAGCCAGCCCGCAGGGCGCCGCCCGCACGTCTCTTGGATAGAGGCGCCGGCCCTCTCGATGAAAGCGCGCTCTTTTTCCTCGTCCATGAAGGCCTGGAACTGCCAGCGCCAGCCATGGCTGCACGGCTCGTCGCCGCGCGCGATCAGGGCCTTGGCGATCCAGGGCGCGCGCTCCAGCGCCTGGGCGCACACTGTCCAGGTGGCGGGCGTCTTGTACCGGTCGAGCAATTTGAGCACCCGTCCGGCGCCGCGATTGATCCCGTACTGATAATTGGTCTCGTTGCCGTGAACGCGGATCGGCGCTTTCAGCGTCACGCCCAGCTCGTCCACGGGCTCGGGGCCCTTGTCGCCGTCACGGATATTGCGCTCGGCGCCCTCCTCGACATTGACGACGATGGAGAGGGCGAGCTTCGTGCCATTGGGCCAGGTGAAGCCGGGGGGAGGGGTATGGGTCATCAGTGAGGCTCTCATGCAAATGTCCGGACAAGTCGTACACCAGACCTAAGCTACGAGGGCATCCCAAGCAATAGAATTGAGCTAGGGACGATCAAAGAAGTCACCCTGCCGCGGGTCAGGACGGCGCCGGCGCTTTTTCTCAGATGTGGGTGTGTTGGCGACGATGTGTTGCGCAGCGACTATGTGGTCGCGAAGCTCGGCCAACTCCCGATCGGTCATCATTCGCGCAGCGTCTTCGGTCCGAACTTGTAACTCCCTTGGCTTACCACGCTGCGGCGATGACATCTCAAGCCAGTGGAAGCCTGTGACATCAGGGAATAGCTCGGGGAAGGACTTTTGAAAAATTGTTGCCCAGATACTGAAGCTGTAAGGCCCTAATGTCTCAGACTTCCATATCTGAGCCCAAATGGCGCGGATTTCACCGTCAATGAGACCAAAGCCCAAGGGTTCAACCGGCACAATAATGCCGGGAGCGATCTCGTAGGGTCCAGACTCATTCATAGCCAGAAGGCGACGAGGACGGCGAGGGCGACGGCTGATAGGAAGTTTCTGGCGAGCTTGTCGTAGCGTGTGGCGACGCGCCTGAAGTCCTTGATGCGGCAGAAGGCGTTTTCGACGAGGTGGCGGTCGCGGTATCTGGCCTTGTCGTAGACGATTTTGCGCTTGCGGTTGATGCGGCCCGGGATGACGGGGACCTTGCCCTCCTGGCGCAGGCTTTTGCGGATCGCGTTGGCGTCATAGCCTTTGTCGGCGATGAGGTAGCGCGCGCCTGCTGCACGGTGGAGCAACAGGCCCGCAGCCTTCACGTCAGATACATGGCCCGGCGTCAGTTCGAAGGCGTAGGGCCGCCCGAGCGTGTCGGTGAGTGCGTGGACCTTGGTCGTCTGGCCGCCGCGCGAGAGGCCGATCGCCTGATTTTTCGCCCCCCTTTTCCACCGTGGGCCGAGCGGTGCGCTTTCACGTAGGTGCTGTCGATGGAGGTCGATTTCGTGACCGCCCCGGACACCGCCAGAGCCTCAACCAGATTGGCCCAGAAGCGCCGGCGGGACCAGCGATTGAACCGGTTGTAGATCGTCGTCGAGGGACCGTATTCGGGCGGGCAGTCACACCATCGGCAGCCCGTTTTCAGGACATGGATGATGCCCGAAATCACACGCCGGTCATCGACACGCCGCGCGCCTGGCTGGTTCTTGGGAATATGCGGTTCAATCAGCGCCCATTGGGCATCACTCAGCCAAAACAGGCGCGCCATACACCATCCTCCAACAGCCTCAAGCCGTTGGAATCATGATTTGCACACG
>JAFIEB010000104.1 GCA_020832735.1 Oceanicaulis sp. | reverse complement strand
TGCGCTCGGTCTCGGGCGGGCGCAGGCGCACGGGCGCGCGCCCGAACAACACCTCGCGCCCCTGGGGCGTGATCACCCATTCGCCATGCCCGTCCACGGGCTGGTCGATCAGCCCGGCGGCGAACAGCTGGCGGAACACGCCCATCCACTGGGCGCGCGTCAGCTCGGCGCCGACGCCATAGGTGGGCAGGGCGTCATGGCCGTGGGCGCGCACCTTGTCGGTGTCGGCGCCGCGCAACACGCCGATGAGATGCTCCAGCCCGAAGCGCTGGCCGGTGCGCGCGATCGCTGACATGGCCTTCTGGGCCAGCTCCGACCCGTCGATCAGCGCAGGCGGATCGGCGCACAGATCGCAATGCCCGCACGGGTCCGCGGTCTCGCCGAAATAGGCCAGCAGCGTCTGGCGCCGGCAGCGCGGCGCCTCGCAATAGGCGATCAGGGCGCCAAGGCGGCGCAGCTCCATGGCCTTGCGCGCATCATCGGCTTCGCCCTCGGCGATCTGGCGCCGGCGCAGGGCGGCGTCGCCCAGGGTCCACAATAGCAGCGTGTCGGCCGGATCCCCGTCGCGTCCCGCCCGTCCGATCTCCTGATAATACGCCTCCATGGATTTGGGCAGGCCGGCATGGACGACATAGCGCACGTCCGGCTTGTCCACCCCCATGCCGAACGCGACCGTGGCGCACATCACCAGGCTGTCGCTCTGCACGAAGCGGTCCTGGCGCGCGCTGCGCTCTGCGCTGTCCAGGCCGGCGTGATAAGACAGGGCGTCAATCCCGGCCGCCCGCAGGCGTTCCGCCGTCTCGTCGCACGCCTTGCGGCTGGTGCAGTAGATGATGCCCGCCCGGTCCGGGCGCGCCTGCACGAAGTCGAGGATCTGGCTGGCCCCGGACCGGCGCGCGCCCGCTGACAGGAACAGGTTGGGACGGTCGAATCCGGCCACGAACTCGGCGGGCGTGCGGGTGAACAGGCGCGCGCTGATATCGCGCCGGGCCGCGGCGTCGGCGGTGGCGGTGAAGGCGGCGATCTGGGGCGATCCGGCAGCGCGCGCCAGCTCGGCGATGCGCAGATAGTCGGGCCTGAAATCATGCCCCCACTGGGATACGCAATGGGCCTCGTCCACCGCGATCAGGGCGAGCCCGGCCCGGCCCAGCCGCTGCGCCAGCCCGGGAACCGCCAGCCGCTCGGGCGCCATGTAAAGAAGGCGCAGCGCCCCATCATCCAGCTTGCGCCAGGTCTCCTCGCGCGATTGCGGATCGTCGGCGCTGGTCAGGCTGGCGGCCTCCACCCCGGCCGACTGAAGCGCCGTCACCTGGTCGCGCATCAGGGCGATCAGCGGCGACACCACCAGCGTCAGCCCGCCTTTCAGGATCGCGGGCAGCTGAAAGCACAGCGACTTGCCCCGGCCGGTGGGCATCACCGCCAGCACGTCGCGCCCGGCCAGCACGGCGTCCAGGATCTCGGCCTGGCCGGGACGGAAATCGTGAAACCCGAACACCTCGCGCATGGCGGCGCGCGCCTCGGCCAGGCCGGGGCGCGGGCGCGCGGGCGTCGAATCGGAAACGGCGGTCATGGCGCCACGCTAGCGCGTTCACCCCGGCGGTTCGATCCTGAAGCTGCGGCGCCGGGCCGCCATTTGGGCCGCCCGTCTGGCCCCGGCCGCGCGGCTGCGCGGTTGAGCGGTCTTGCCTTCGCGGGCCGGCCCGGTTAGCGGTGCAAGCCTTGTCCGAACAATTGGAGCCGGACCGTCATGAGCCTCGGGGCGCTCTCCCATATCAAGGTGCTGGACCTGTCGCGCGTGCTCGCCGGGCCGTGGTGCGCGCAGATTCTGGCTGATCTGGGCGCCGACGTGATCAAGGTGGAGAACCCTGACGGCGGCGACGACACGCGCGGCTGGGGCCCGCCCTTCCTGCGCGAACAGGACGGATCGCGCGCCGACGCGGCCTATTATCTGTGCGCCAACCGCAACAAGCGCTCCATCGCGGTCAATCTGCGCGAGGAGAAGGGCCGCGAAATCCTGCGCGAGCTGGCCGCGCAGAGCGATGTGGTGATCGAGAACTACAAGACCGGCGGGCTGAAGAAATACGGCCTCGACTATGACAGCGTGAAGGCGCTGCGCGGCGACATTATCTATTGCTCGATCACCGGGTTCGGTCAGACCGGGCCCTTAAGCACCCAGCCGGGCTATGATTTCCTGATCCAGGCCATGGGCGGGCTGATGTCGGTGACCGGCGAGGACAAGCCGATGAAGGTGGGCGTGCCGGCGGTGGATCTGTTCACCGGCGTTTACGCCGCCGGCGCGGTGATGGCCGCGCTGATCGCACGTGAGCAGGGAATGGGCGGCCAGCATATCGACATGGCGCTGTTTGACGTCCAGGCGGCGATGCTCGCCAATCAGGCGTCCAATTATCTCGTCTCCGGCCAGGCGCCGGGGCGCGGCGGCAACGCCCATCCCAATATCGTGCCCTATCAGGATTTCCCCACGCTGGACGGCCGGATCGCCGTGGCGGTGGGCAATGACGGCCAGTTCGCCGCCTTCGCCCGGGCGCTGGGACGGCCCGAATGGGCCGATGACCCGCGCTTTATGGCCAATGCGGCGCGGGTGGAGAATCGCGAGGTGTTGATCGCCGAGATCATCGTGGCGATGAGCGCGCGCACCAGCGCCCACTGGACCGGGGTCTTGAGCGCTGCAGGCGTGCCCTGCGGGCCGATCCATACGGTCGACCAGGTGTTCGCCCATCCCCAGGCGCAGGCGCGCGGGCTGTCGCTCACCTTGCCCATGACCGGCTGCGGGGACGCGCCGCTGGTGGCCAGCCCCATGCGCCTGTCGGGCACGCCGCCGGTCTATCGCAGCGGGCCGCCAAGACTGGGCGAACACACGCGTGAAGTGTTGCAGGAACGCCTCGGTGTTGATGAATTCGGGTGCCTGGCGCTGGAGAAGGCGGGTATTATCGGGTGAATCCGCGCTTTGTCGCGCAACCACGGTAGCCTTTAAGCAAAAATTTGAGTATGAGTCTTGTCAGGTGTTTGCCGCCTTGGCTGTGCATCTGTTCCCGATATCAGCTTTGATCGGGTCCGGAGCGCATCCGGCGGCGGCCTTGTTGACCATCACACGAAGGGCGTTTCGCCCGGAGGGGGTTAGAATGAAAAGAACTCTTCTGTCAGCCGCAGCTCTGGGCCTGGTCCTTGGCGCGCCGTCCATGGCGTCGGCCGATGAGGGCTGGTACCTCAGCGGCGGTATCGGCTATGGCGCGCCCGGCGACGCAGATGTCTCCGGCGCTCTCGGCAATCCGAACGCCGCCAATGGCGGCCGCATCAGCGGCGAAAGCAACTGGCGCGAGCGCCTGGCGCTCGGCTACCAGTTCGGCAACAACTGGCGGATCGAGGGCGAATTCGCTCACCGCTACAACAACACCGGCTCGATCGGCAATCACGAGGACAGCTCGTCCAAGTTCCACGCCTGGTCCGGCATGGTCAACGTGCTGTACGACTTTGACACCGGCGCGGCCTGGCGTCCGTATCTCGGCGCCGGTCTGGGCTGGGTGCAGTCCAACGCCTCGCTGGCGGGCTGGAACACCGGCACGCGTCCGGTCGGTTCGGTCATGCCGGGCGACCCGCGCTTTGTTCAGACCCGCGATTCCGACACGGCTCTTGGCTATCAGCTCATGGCCGGCATCGGCTGGGCGCTGAGTCAGAACCTGACGCTGGACACCGAGTACCGCTATTTCGGTTACTCCTCGACCAGCTATACGCCGGGCGTGAACGTGGACTCGCTGCGTGGCCACGAGGCCTGGGTCGGCCTGCGGTATCTGTTCGCGGCTCCGCCGCCCCCGCCGCCTCCGCCCCCGCCGCCTCCGCCGCCTCCCCCGCCGCCGCCTCCGCCGCCTCCGCCGCCGCCTCCGCCGGCGTGTGAGGATGCCGAGTTCGTGGGGTACTTCGAGTGGGATCGCTCAAACGTCACCGATCAGTCGCGCAACGTCATCAACAACGCCATCAGCTCCGCCCGCAATTGCGGCGTCGCGGCTGTCCGCGTCGATGGCCACGCCGACC
>JAFIEB010000015.1 GCA_020832735.1 Oceanicaulis sp. | reverse complement strand
GCCCAGCGCCGCCACCGGCGTGCAGCCGAGATCGTGGAGGCGGCCTGGACGCGCGCGCCCCACCCGGCGCTGGCGCGCGCCTATGGCGCCTTGCGCAAGTCCGACACCAAGGCCAAGCGGGCCGAGCGCCTGCGCGCCCTGGCGGCGCTTAATCCCGATCATCGCGAGAGCCGAATCCTGCTGGCCGAAACCGCGCTGGACCAGTCCAACCGCGACGCCGCCCGCCAGGCCCTGGCCAACCTGACCGCCCAGCCGCCTGTGTCTGCACGGGTCTGCGTGATGGCCGCGCGCGCCGCGCAGCTTGACGCAGACGCCGCCGCCGCCCAGCGCTGGATGACCCGCGCCGCCCACGCGCCGGGCGAGGCGGACTGGTCCGACATTGACGAGACCGGCGCAGCCTTTCCCTTCACCGATGCGGACTGGAAGCGCATGGTCGACGCCTGGGGCCGGGAAGAACGGCTGATCCATCCGCGCCACGAGCGCTTCGAAATCGCCGCCGCCGCAGCGCCCGACACCGCCTTGCTGGAAGGGCCGCAGGACGCCGGGGCTGCAAAACCGGGCGACACGGCGGCGCCGGACAGCTATCAGGCCCCGCGCGCGCCCGATGATCCCGGCGTCGAGGATGACGCCCGCAAGGACTGATGCAGCCCATGAGCCTGCTTACCCCGAAAAAGCGCCTGCTGATCGGCGTCACCGGCGGCTCGGCGTCGGGCAAGACCGAGATCGCGCGCGCCGCCGCCCGCGCCGCTGCGCCGCTCACCGCCATCGTCATGGCCGAGGATGATTATTACGGCGACCACGGGGCGAAGCCGGATTTCGAGCCGGCGGCGTTCAATTTCGACCACCCGGCCTCGCGCGACCACGCCCTGCTGGCCCGGCAGCTGGCGGCGCTGAAAGACGGCAAGCCGGTCAAGGCGCCAGTCTATGACTTCACCATCCACCGGCGCCGCGCCGACACCCGCCGCATCGACCCGGCCGACGTGATCGTGGTGGAGGGCATCCACCTGTTTTGCGACCCGGCGGTGCGCGATCTGTTTGATCTGCGCGTCTATGTCGATGCGCCCGACGATATCCGCCTGGCGCGCCGCATGCTGCGCGATGTGAACGAGCGCGGGCGCACGCCCCAGTCGGTGGTCAGCCAGTATCTGCGCACGGTGCGCCCGATGCATCACGAATGGACCGCGCCGGGACGCGAGCACGCCCATCTGGTGATCCGCAATGACGCCGCCGCAGCCCGGCCCGCCGATCACCTGACCGCCTTTTTCGAGACCCTGTCGCGCCCGGTGTGCGACGCCATCGAACGCTTCAAGGCCGAACGCGCGGCGCGCTGATGCCCGGCTTCACAAGCCCGCTTGCCCGCCCGGCCGTTCGCCGCTAGTGTCCGCGACCGCTGAACCGGGCCGCAACGCCCGCGCCAGCACGCCGCTTTAGCTCAGCTGGTAGAGCAACGCATTCGTAATGCGTAGGTCGCGTGTTCGAGTCACGCAAGCGGCACCATTTCCTTTTCAATTAGACATCTGAAATCGCTGAAACTTTCGGAACAACCAAGCTGGGTTGCGGCTGGAAAGGGCAGCCTCACTGCGGCATAACGTTTAACATATTGTTTTTAAATCGCTTTTGAGGGCTTTATCGAATCATATTTATAGGCTATAAAAATTATAGCGATCAAAGTGAGAACACTCCGCTTAGCCCATTGTTTTTATTGGGCATTATAAGCTTATTGAGGGCGCGTATGAAACAGCTTCCCATAACACCAGACGCACCAAAACTGCTTGGTGAAAAAATGAAAAGCTTTTCGCCGCAGCAACTGAGCGCGATTTTTTCGATACGGGTTGACTTGCCGGGCGGCATTTACCCCCACTATGAAAAAGTCAAGCGGTTGCCGCCTCCGGAAGGATTAACTGCAGAAGAACACTGGCTTGGGATAGCCGCCGCCCGCTTGGCCGCAAGCCGCTCCGTTTCACTTTTCCAAAAGGACGGTGCCCCCTTTTGGTTTACTGAACCTAGCTGCGTCAGAGCGAACCTATCTCAACTTGACAAGAGAGCGGCGGGCTCAATTGCTACCAATGGCCATGAAGTTAATTCAAGCGAGCAAGAACGGTACTTCGCCCGCTCTCTAATCGAAGAGCCATTTTCGAGTTCCGTCCTTGAGGGAGCTGCAACCACCAGACAAATTGCGAAAAAGATGATTGAGGAGGACCGCCAGCCAAGAACTAAAGATGAAAGAATGGTTCTCAATAATTATCTGGCTATGAGGTACGTGAAACGCGTCTCCACACAACCTTTAACACCTGAGCTAATTAAAGAAATACACAGAATAGTATGTGAGGGGACCATGGAGAATCCCGAGAAATGTGGAAATTTTAGATCCTCTACAGATAATGTGGCGGTCTATGATGATCTAAGCAATGAGGTGCTTCATTTTCCGCCGCCAGCCGAAGAGTTGCAGTATCGCATCGAATCCCTATGCCGTTTTTGCAATGAGGATTCGACCAATGAAAATTTTGTTCACCCGCTCATAAAGGCCATAATTTTACACTTTATGATTGGATATGATCACCCGTTCGTAGACGGGAATGGGCGCACCGCACGTGCGCTTTTTTATTGGTATGCAGTAAAAAGCGGCTACTGGCTAATGGAATATATTTCCATTTCAAAAACCATCATGAAAGCACCCGCTCAGTATGGGAAGGCCTATTTACATACTGAAAGCGATCGAGGAGATTTAACTTATTTTATTATACATCAGCTAAATGTAATGATTGAATCTTTCAATGATTTATTTATTTATATGGAGAGAAGAAAGCAGAAAATCGACGCGTTTGTTGCGGCTATCGCTGACAAATCGTTAAATCATAGACAGTCGTTTATTCTAAATGAAGCCGCGAGAAATCGAATGCGCTCGACAACGATATCTGCACACCAAAAATCGCATGGGGTATCATACTTGACGGCACGAAAGGACTTGGAAGAACTCTCTGAGGCGGGCTACTTCCAAAAGCGGAAACGTGGGCGTGAGAACGTTTACCTTGCCGCACCAAACTTACTCGAGCGCCTCACAAAACCGATTGCACCCCGTGCAACGGAAAGCAGCTTGTGACAAAATCCAGTGCAGCACTTCAATTGCCCTCACATTGTGAGATGGATGTTCAATAGGCACACTGTCAAATGACCAACAAAGTTCGCATATGCAGATCACGCGAGTCCCGTTGACCGCCTCCCTCAAAACCCGAGCCGGTTGCACAGGCGGCGCGGCGGCGGGCCCTGGCCGCGGTCGATAAGGGCGCGGGCTTCGGCGTCGAACCGCTCGCACCCGGTCAGGGCGTTGAATGGGATGGGCGCCAGCAAATCGACCGTATAGTGGAGAAACGAGATTTCCCGGGCGAGCGCCTCACGCTCCATGGCGCGCGCCATCGCGTCCAGCCCGGCGGGCTCCTGCCCGGTGACGCGCCAGTATATGTAACGCAGTTCGAACGCCAGGCCCCCCTCAGCACCCCAGGCCTCGATGGCGCAAGACAGCCCGAACGCATCGCCCGCGTCCACGGCGTCGGCCAGGCCCCGGCGCTGGGGAAAGCGCGCCGCGCAATCGGCTGGAAACCGCTCCATGCGCTCCATCAGCGCCTCGACCTCACTCTCATCAACCGGAGGCGCGCCGGGGAAGCAGCCAAAGCGGGAGGGCGGCCCCTGGCCCGTCAGGATGAGGCTGCGGGCGGGCTCATCAAACACCGTACAGAGCCGGTCTCGGGACTGGCCTCGAAGGGGGCCAGAAAATCATTGAGCATGTGAAAGCCGTAAATCCGGACCGCGAGCGCCTCCTGCTCCATGGCGCGCGCGTGCGCCTCAAGCTCCGGCGTCTTCACCCCGGTCACGCGCCAGTGGATGTAAAACAACTCGAGCGGCTCGATGCTCAGCGCGTCCCATACCTCCACCGCGCAGGTCAGGGCGAACGCATCGCCATCCATGATGCTGCTCTCGATGAGGCCGTACTCGCCGCCAAAGGGCTCGGCGCATTCAGGCGGCAGGCGGGCCATGCGCGCCTCATAGGCCTGCCATTCGGCGATCTCGCTGCAGGCGGGCGCCGCAGCCAGAACGAGCGCCGATAGCGCGAATCTTACCCAACTCCAGGTCATGTTCGCAGCTTACAGCCCGCCCCAGGTCTTGAAAAGGCGGGCTGGACCCGCTGCCCCTGCCCGCTCCATCCGGCGCCAAATCGCTGTAATGTCCAAGCCCTGAGCGCGCTGCGGAGCTGGCGGAGATGATGGCCATATTGACGCTGGCCGGCGGTATCGGGCTGTTCCTGTTGGGGATGGGGCTGCTCACTGACGGGCTCAAGATCGCCGCCGGCGGGGCGCTGCGCACCCTCTTGCAGACGTGGACAAAATCCAGCATTCGCGGGTTTGCGGTGGGCGTGCTGATCACCGCCGTGGTGCAATCGTCCAGCGCGGTGACCGTGGCCACTGTGGGCTTCGTCAATGCGCGCCTGCTCAGCCTGCGCCGGGCGGTGTGGGTGATCCTGGGCACCAATGTCGGCACCACCATGACCGGCTGGCTGGTGGCGCTGATCGGGGTGAAGGTGGATGTGGGCGCGCTGGCCCTGCCGCTGATCGGGATCGGCATGGCGCTGGCGCTGGGCGCCGGCGAGCGGGCGCGCATCGCGGGATCGGGGCGGGCGCTGACCGGGTTCGGCCTGTTTTTCCTCGGAGTCGGCGTGCTTCAAACCGGGTTTGGCGATCTGGCCCCGGCGCTGGCGTCCATCACCCCGGAGACCGCCAGCATTCTCTCGATTCTGGCCTTCGTGGCTCTCGGCGCGATGGTCACCGTGCTGACCCAGTCCTCCAGCGCGGCCATCGCCATCGTGCTGACCGCCAGCGCCGGCGACGCCTTCCCGCTGGAGCTCGCCGCCGCGGCTGTGATCGGCACCACGCTTGGCACCACCTCCACCGCCGTCTTCGCGGCGCTGGGCGCCGGCGCGCCCGCCCGGCGCGTGGCCAGCGCCCACATCGCCTTCAACCTGTTCTCCAGCTGTATAGCGCTGGCGACCCTGCCCGTCTTTCTGCCGCTGGCGGGCGAACTGGCCGGGCTGATCATGGGATCAGAAGATACGCCGGCGACGCTGGCGCTGTTCCACACCTTGTTCAAGGTCACCGGCGTGGCGCTGGCCTGGCCGCTGGTGGGCCGGGCGGTGGCGTGGCTGTCGACCCGCTTCGTCACCGAGGATGAGACGCTAGCGCGACCGGTCCATCTCGACCCCACCTCCCTGCCGGTGCCCAGCCTGGCGCTCAATGCGCTGGCCATGGAGCTGGCGCGCATGACGGCCCTGACGCTCGACCTGGTGCGCGAGGCGGCGGGGCCAAAACCCATGGCGAAGACCCGCCTGAAACTGCGCCGGGACGGGCTGATGCAGCTGGGCGAGCAGATCCGGGCGTTTCTGGCCCGTATGAACGCCTCAGCCCTGCCTGACAGCGTCACCGCCGCCGTGCCCGATCTGGTGCGCGCCCTGCAGCATCTGGAAGAACTGGCGGGCCTGTCCGCCGAGATCGCGTCTGATTCCGCGCCGCCGGGCCGGTTCGGCAAGAGCGATGCATGGACAAGCCTGCAGGATGCGCTGAGGGCGTGCCTCGAGCTGGAACCGGCTGGATTGACGGAAGCCATTTTCGAGCGGCGGTTGAAGAAGCTGGATCGCGCCTTCCAGAAGGCTTACGGCGCAGTGAAAGCCGAATTGCTCCATGGCGTGGCGTCCGGCGACCTCGCTGTCAGCGCGGTGGATCCGGCCCTGATGCACGCCCGGCGCATCCGCCAGATCTGCGACACCGTGATCAAGGCGCACCGGCGTCTGCATCCGTGGCGTCCGGGCCCGAGCGCGCCGCCGGCGCCTGATGAACCCGAGACGCTTCAGGCGGTATCAGCCGAAAGCTGAACCGGCGCCCGACGGCGCATTGCGGATCAGGCGGCTGTCGCGCACGGCGGCGCGCCGGTGGGGCACGGCCTCGCTCTGATAGAACGGGTCGGTGACCATCTCCAGAAACGCGCCGGCGCTGGGATAGGCGGCGATGAAGGCGAGATCCCAGTGCTCTGACGCCGGGCCGATCAGCACGCAGCGCGGCGCGCCGCGCCAGAGGATGCGCCCGCCCACGCGCTGGAACACCGGCGCCGAGGTCTCGCCATAGAGGCGGTAGGCGTCCGCCCCGCTGAGCGCGCGTCCATCCGGATAGGCGGCGCGATCATTGAGCGCGATCAGATTGAGCATCTCCACCGGCTCATCGCGCGGCAGGGCCTTGAAGGCCTCAAAGGCCGTGCGCTCGGGATCGATATGGGGCAATTCAAGCCTCCTGGGGCGCCAGCACCAGCGCCACGGTGAAGCGCTCGTCCGGGCTTGAGGCCTGACGCGCGCCATCCGGCGCCGCCGGCGCCCGCTCGGCGCGCTCGGCGCTGGTTACGGCTTTAAGGTCCTCGACCGTATCGCCGATCAGATCCTCCAGAGCGCCCTCGCCGATGACGGTCAGCACCGTGACCGGCGTCTTCATGGAGAGCTGGGCTTCGGACTTCACCTTGCGCGCCGCGCCCAGCACTTCGAGAAAGGCCTCGCCCTCAGTGCGGAACGCGGCCTCATCGGCCTGATCGGCCAGCTTCGGCCACATCCCGCAAGCATGCACCGTGCCCGCCTCGTCGCCATGGAAGACCGCGTGGAGCGCATCGGTGACATAGGGGATGAAGGGCGCAAACAGGCGGATCAGCGCGTCGCTGGCATGCCACAGGGTCAGTACGGCCGAGCGCTCTTCATCGCTGGGGGCGCCTTCAAACCGGGTGCGCCGCTTCACGATTTCCAGATAGTTGTCGCAGTAATCGCTCCAGAAGAAGGTCTCGATGGCGCGCTGGGCGGCGGCGTATTCATAGGCCTCGAAAGCCTCGGACGCCTTGCGCACGGTCTCGGCGAGCTTGCCCATCAGCCAGACATCCATGGGGTGGCTGATGCGGCCCGCCTCGATGTCGGCGCGCGGCGAGACCGGGTCCAGGGCCCCGTGCGCCTCGGCCGCGCTGATCGCCATGTGGGCGAGCTTGGACGCGTTCCACAGCTTGGTGACCAGGCGTTTGCCCTGCTTGAGCGTGTTGACGCTCAGCGCCGTGTCCTGGCCCAGGCGCGATGTGCCGGTCCAGTAACGCACAGGGTCGGTGCCGTACTCGTCCAGCAGCTTGATCGGATCGATCACATTGCCCTTGGACTTGGACATTTTCGATCCGTCGCCCGCCAGGCACCAGCCGGAAATGGCGATATCGCTCCAGGGGATGGTGTTCTCGTGATGGAGCGCCTTCACGATCGTGTAGAACGCCCAGGTGCGGATGATCTCATGGGCCTGAGGGCGCAGCGCCATGGGGAATTGCCGCGCATGGCTGTCATAGTCGAGGGCGAAATCCTCATTGATCGAGCGCGTGACCAGCTGGGGCGAGACCGACGAGGTCGCCCAGGTGTCCATCACATCGCGCTCGCCCTCCACCTCGTGGGGCTCATAGCCGCGCGGCGCCTGCAGGGTCGGGTCAACGGGCAGCTCGTCCTTCGACGCGACAATGATCTTGCCCTCTTCGCCGGGACGCTTGGAGTACCAGACGGGCAAAGGCACGCCGAAATGGCGCTGGCGCGAGATCGACCAGTCCCATTTGAGGCCCTCCACCCAGCTTTCAAAGCGCTGGCGCATATAGGCGGGACGCCAGGTGATCTCCCGGCCCTTGGCCAGGATCTCGTCCTTGAAGTCCAGCGTGCGGATAAACCATTGCGGCGTGACGATAATCTCCAGCGGCGCGCCGGAACGCTCGGCCGCCGGGATCACCTGCCGGGTGGACTCCTGCTTCAGCACGGCGCCTGCGGCTTTGAGAAGATCAAGAATCATCTCCTTGGCCTTGGCGGCTTTCTGCCCGGCCAGCGCCGCGGTCACCTCGCGCGCCGCGTCCGGGTCCAGGCTCGGCCAGCCCGCTTCGCCGAACGGCAAGGCCTCGATCATCTTGCCGGCCTGGTCGATCACCATGCGCAGGGGCAGTTTGTGGGTGCGCCACCACTGAATATCGGTCACGTCGCCGAATGTGCAGCACATCACCACGCCGGTGCCTTTTTCAGGGTCGACGCTGGGCTCGGCGTAAATCTCCACCGGCACGCGGTAGAGCGGGCTGACAGCGCGCTTGCCGATCAGCTCGGACGCGCGCGGGTGGTCAGGATGGATCATCAGGCCGCCGCACGCGCCAATGAGCTCGGGCCGCGTGGTGGCGATCACCACCGGCTCGCCGCCGCCCTCAACCTCGAAGGCGATATGATTGAGCAGGCCGTCACGCTCGATCTCGTCCACCTCGGCCTGGGCGATGGCGGTGCGGTCGGCCGGGTCCCACAAGGTGGGCTCCAGGCGGCGCTCCAAGAGGCCCTTGGCGTACAGGTCCAGGAAGGACATCTGCGACACCGCCCGGCTTTCATCGGAGATGGTCTGGTATTCGCGGCTCCAGTCCACGCTCAGCGCCAGGCGCGAGAACAGATCGCGGAATTGCTGCTCGTATTCGGGGATCACCTCGCGGCACAGCGCCACGAATTCGTCGCGCGCCATGGTGCCGCCGCGCACCTTGCGCACTTTTTCAACCAGCCGCTCGGTGGGCAGGCCGTTATCGTCCCAGCCGATGGGATAGAGCACGTTGCGTCCGCTCATGCGCATATAGCGCGCCGTGATGTCGGCCTGGGTGTAGGAATAGACATGCCCCACATGCAGCGCGCCCGACACGGTCGGGGGCGGGGTGTCGATCACATAATCGGTGTCGGCCGGACGGGCCGGATCCCAGCGGAAGGCGTCATCCTGCGCCCAGCGTGCGCGCAGCGCGGCCTCATTGGCCTTGGCGTCATAGGAATCAGGAAACGGTTTCATGGGCATGGCCAGCGTCGCATGTGATGGGGCTCAAAGGCTGGCGGTCTTAGACGATTTCGCCGCCCGGCAAAAGCCGCGTGCAGAGCGCCCGGTCAGGCGAACATCCGCCCGTCAGTCTCGAAAACCATGTCGTCTTCGCGAAACGCCTTGAACTCCAGCGCATTGCCGCTGGGGTCGGCGACGAACAGCGTCTTCTGCTCGCCCGGTTTTCCGGCGAAGCGCACATAGGGCTCGATGATGAAGCGCGCACCGGCGTCCTGCAGGCGCGCGGCGAGGGCATCGAACATGTCCCAGTCCACGATCAGGCCGAAATGGCGCACCGGAATCGCCTGACCGTCCACGGCGCCGGCGCGCACCGACGCGCATTCCTCCGGCGCCAGATGGGCTACCACCTGATGGCCCATCAGATCGAAATCGATCCAGGACGCGCTCTCGCGCCCCGTCCGGCAACCCAGCACGCCGGCGTAGAAGCTGCGCGCGGCCTCCAGATCATGGACCGGAAACGCCAGATGGAAACGCGGACGGGTCATGACATCTCCTCATGCAGCCTTTCGTGCAGGACGGTCGCATCAGGAGCGCCGCCGGCGGCGTCCCTGTCAAGCAGCCCGGCGCCGGATGCAGCGCGGGGCTTTGTGCCTGCGCCCCGCCGGGCCTACATGTGGCCCTTCATCCTCGACGCCTGCTTCCGGATATGTCCCATGACCGAGTTCTCTCCCCGCGAGATCGTCTCAGAGCTTGACCGCTACATCATCGGCCAGTCCGAGGCCAAGAAGGCGGTGGCCATCGCCCTGCGCAACCGCTGGCGGCGCAAGCGCCTGCCCGAGGGGCTGCGCGAGGAGGTCACGCCGAAGAACATCCTGATGATCGGCCCTACCGGCGTGGGCAAGACCGAGATATCGCGCCGCCTGGCCAAGCTCGCCGGCGCGCCCTTCCTCAAAGTCGAGGCCACCAAATTCACTGAAGTCGGCTATGTCGGCCGGGATGTGGACTCCATCGCACGCGATCTGGTGGAGGTGGCCATCTCCATCGTGCGCGCCGCCCGGCGCGAGGAGGTCAAGGCCAAGGCCCACGGCGCGGCCGAGAACCGGGTTCTTGATGCGCTGGTCGGCGCCGACGCCTCGCCTGGCACCCGCGAGGCCTTCCGCAAGAAACTCATCGCAGGCGATCTCGACGACAAGGAAATCGAGATCCAGATCGCCGACGACGCCTCGCCGCTGAGCAATATCGACATTCCCGGCATGCCCGGCGGGGTCGGCATGATCAATCTGTCCGACATACTCGGCAAAGGCTTTGGCGGGCGCGCCAAGACGGTGCGCACCACGGTGAAGGACGCCTATGCGCCCCTGATCAACGAGGAAGCCGACAAGCTGCTGGACGAATCCCAGATCCAGGCCGAGGCCCTGCGCCTGGCCGAGAATGAGGGAATCGTCTTTCTCGACGAGATCGACAAGGTGGCCGGGCGCGCCGACAATCGCGGCGCGGACGTGTCGCGCGAAGGCGTGCAGCGCGACCTTCTGCCGCTCATCGAAGGCGCCACGGTGGCCACCAAGTACGGGCCGATGAAGACCGACCACGTCTTGTTCATCGCCTCGGGCGCGTTCCACGTCACCAAGCCCAGCGATCTCCTGCCCGAGCTGCAGGGCCGCCTGCCGATCCGGGTCGAGCTCAGGGCCCTCACCCGCGACGATTTCCGCCGCATCCTCACCGAGCCGGAGGCGAGCCTGGTCACCCAGTATGTCGCGCTGATGGCCACCGAAGGCTTTGAGCTCGCCTTCCAGGACAGCGCCATCGACGCCATCGCCGACTTCGCCGCGGAGGTGAACGCCAGTGTCGAGAATATCGGCGCGCGCCGGCTGCAGACGATTCTCGAGCGTGTGGTGGAGGAAATCAGCTTCACCGCGTCCGACCGGCCCGGCGAATCCCTGACTGTGGATTCAGACTATGTGAAGGCGCGCGTCGAAGCGCTGGCCAAGAACGCCGACCTGTCCAAATTCATCCTGTGAGGGTGTGATCCCTGCAGCCGCGGCGCGCCACGGTGTTGCCGCCTGCATCCCCCTGTGCTAGTTCGGCGCCGGGCTGAAGCGGGCGCCGGGAAACCTGCCGGTCGCAGCGGTTCAAAACTCACGTTCCTTCAAAGGCTTGCGAGCGCCTCGACGGCGCAGCCCGCAAGCGGGCATCACGAGAAGAAAGCGGCGCACACGGTGACCACCGGACAGGATGCGATCACGAGCGAGGCGGGCGGGCGCTATGCCCGCGCGCTGTTTGAGTTGGCCGATCAGGCCGGCGCGCTGGACGCGGTAGAGGCGGACATGACGGCGCTGGGCGCCGCGTTCGCTCAGTCCGCCGAACTGCGCCGCGCCCTGTCGAGCCCGGTCCACAAGACCGGCGACAAGGCTGCGGCCCTCGCCGCCATCGCCAAAAAACTGACATTCAATGATCTCACCGCGCGCTTCCTGGCGGTCGCCGCCGGCAATGGCCGCGCAGGCGGACTGCCGGACATGGCGCGCGCTTTCGCTGCGCTGGCGGCGAAACGCCGCGGCGCCCTGTCGGCTGACGTGGCCAGCGCCGACGCGCTGAGCGCCGCCCAGCTCAAGGAGCTGGCTGCAGCGCTCAAGACCGCGCTGGGCAAGGACGTGGAGATCCGCGCCGAAGTGCGGCCGGAAATGATCGGCGGGCTGATCGTCAAGGTCGGCTCGCGCCTGTTTGATTCCTCTCTGAGCACGCAGCTCGAGGGTTTGCGCAAATCGTTGAAAGAGGCCTGACGCCATGGACATCCGGGCTGCGGAAATCTCCGCCATTCTGAAAGAGCAGATCAAGAACTACGGCACAGCCGCGGACGTGTCCGAAATCGGCCAGGTGCTGTCGGTTGGCGACGGCATCGCCCGCGTTCACGGGCTGGACGAGGTCCAGGCCGGCGAGCTGGTGGAATTCACCGGCGGGGT
Source organism: Oceanicaulis sp. (assembly GCA_020832735.1). Classification (GTDB taxonomy): domain Bacteria; phylum Pseudomonadota; class Alphaproteobacteria; order Caulobacterales; family Maricaulaceae; genus Oceanicaulis. The sequence continues at coordinate 7,453 of JAFIEB010000015.1, read as the reverse complement.
GAAGGGCATGGCCCTGAACCTGGAGCGCGACAATGTCGGCTGCGTGATCTTCGGCGAAGACCGGGGCATCAAGGAAGGCGACACCGTCAAGCGTCTGGGCTCCATCGTGGACGCGCCGGTCGGCAAGGCCCTGCTGGGCCGCGTGGTGAACGCGCTGGGCGAGCCGATCGACGGCAAGGGCCCGCTCAAAGATGTCGCCGAGCGCCGCATCGTGGACGTCAAGGCGCCGGGCATCCTGCCGCGCAAATCCGTGCACGAGCCGATGGCCACCGGCATCAAGGCCATCGACGCCATGATCCCGGTCGGGCGCGGCCAGCGCGAGCTGATCATCGGCGACCGCCAGACCGGCAAGACCGCCATCGCGCTGGACACCATCCTGAACCAGAAGCAGTTCAACGAAGGCGATGACGAGAGCCGCAAGCTCTACTGCGTCTACGTCGCCATCGGCCAGAAGCGCTCTACCGTCGCCCAAATCGTCAAGACGCTCGAGGAGAACGGCGCGCTCGACTACACCATCGTGGTCGCCGCCACCGCCTCGGACCCCGCGCCGATGCAGTTCCTGGCCCCGTTCACCGGCTGCGCCATGGGCGAGTATTTCCGCGATAACGGCATGCATGCGCTGATCGTGTATGACGATCTGTCCAAGCAGGCCGTCGCGTACCGCCAGATGTCGCTGCTGCTGCGCCGCCCGCCGGGCCGCGAAGCCTATCCCGGCGACGTGTTCTACCTGCACTCGCGCCTGCTCGAGCGCGCCGCCAAGCTCAATGAAAATCATGGCTCGGGCTCGCTGACCGCCCTGCCGATCATCGAGACCCAGGCCAACGACGTGTCGGCCTACATCCCCACCAACGTGATCTCGATCACCGATGGCCAGATCTTCCTGGAAACCGACCTGTTCTATCAGGGCGTGCGTCCGGCGGTGAACGTGGGCCTGTCGGTGTCGCGCGTGGGCTCCTCGGCCCAGACCAAGGCGATGAAAGCCGTGGCGGGCAAGATGAAGGGCGAGCTCGCCCAGTATCGCGAAATGGCCGCCTTCGCCCAGTTCGGTTCCGACCTCGACGCCGCCACCCAGCGCCTGCTGGGCCGTGGCGAGCGGCTGACCGAGCTTCTCAAGCAGCCCCAGTTCTCGCCCCTGTCCATGGAAGAGCAGGTGTGCGTGATCTATGCCGGCACGCGCGGCTATCTCGACAAAATCCCGACGCGCGATGTCGGCCGGTTCGAGGCGGACTTCCTGCGCCACCTCCACGCCGACAAAGCCGACCTGCTCGAGACCATCCGCAAGGAGCAGAAGCTGACCGACGAGACCGAGGCCAAGCTGAAAAGCACGGTCGAGGCCTTCACGTCGCGCTTTGCCTGATTGTGACCGCCGGCGGTTCGTCCGCCGGCGCCTGTTTGACACCAGCGGCACGGACCCATGGCCAGTCTCAAGGACTTGAAAAACCGGATCAGCTCGGTCAATTCGACCAAGAAGATCACCAAGGCGATGCAGATGGTCGCCGCCGCCAAACTGCGCAAGGCGCAGGACGCGGCCGAGGCCGCGCGTCCCTATGCCGAGCGCATGGCGGCCGTGATGGCCAATCTCGCCACCGCGATGGACGGGCCTGAGGCGCCACGCCTGCTGGTGGGAACCGGCAAGGACGATGTGCGCCTCCTGGTCGTGGCCACCGCCGATCGCGGCCTGTGCGGGGGCTTCAACACGAATATCGCCCGTCTGGCGCGCGAGCGCGTCGCGGCCCTGACGTCCGCCGGCAAGACCGTGAAAATCCTGTGCGTGGGCAAGAAGGGCGCTGACGCGCTCAAGCGCCTGCATGCGGACAAGATTATCGGCGTGATCGAGCTGAAAAGCGTGAAAGCGCTCGACGGCGCAGTGGCCGGCCGGATCGGCGAGCGCATCGTGTCGCTGTTCGATGAAGGCGAGTATGATGTGTGCGAGGTGATCAGCTCGCAATTCATCTCGGTGATCACCCAGAAGCCCCGCGCCCAGGTGCTGATTCCGGCGCGCGACGCCATCGACGAGAGCGTGGCGCGCCCCGACCTGAAAGGCGCGATCTACGAGTACGAGCCGGACGAGGAGCAGATCCTCGCCGCCCTGCTGCCGCGCTACGTAAACACGGTCATCCTGTCGGCGCTGCTGGAGAACGCCGCCGGCGAGATGGGCTCCAAGATGGCGGCCATGGACTCGGCCACGCGCAACGCCGGCGAGCTGATCGAGAAGCTGAACCTGCAATATAACCGCACCCGCCAGGCCAAGATCACCAAGGAGCTGATCGAGATCATCTCCGGCGCCGAGGCGGTCTAGCCGCGCAACATACTATCGGGCAGGCGCGGCCGCGCCGCCCCGGGACAAGAAGAGGCTGAGCAAGATGAGCAAATTCAAAGGCCGGATCGTACAGGTTACTGGCGCGGTCGTGGACGTGGAGTTCGACGGCGGGCTGCCGGATATTCTCGACGCGCTGGAGACCGAGAACGCCGGGCGCAAGCTGGTGCTCGAAGTCGCCCAGCACCTGGGCGAGAACGCCGTGCGTGCCATCGCCATGGACGCCACCGAGGGCCTCAAGCGCGGTCAGGCCGTGACCGGCGGCGGCGAACCGATCAAGGTCCCGGTGGGCCCCGGCACGCTGGGGCGCATCCTGAATGTCACCGGCGATCCGATTGACGAAGCCGGCGAGGTCAAGGCCACCGCGATGGCGCCCATCCACCGTCCGGCGCCGACCTTCGAGGAGCAGTCCACCGAGGCTGAAATCCTGCCTACCGGCATCAAGGTGATTGACCTGCTCTGCCCCTACGCCAAAGGCGGCAAGATCGGCCTGTTCGGCGGCGCGGGCGTGGGCAAGACCGTGCTGATCCAGGAGCTGATCAACAACATCGCCAAGCTGTTCGGCGGCTACTCGGTGTTCGCCGGCGTCGGCGAGCGCACCCGGGAGGGCAATGACCTTTACTGGGAGATGATCGAGTCGGGCGTGAACAAGAACCCGCAGGAAAACGAAGGCTCGGTCGAGGGCTCGCGTTGCGCGCTGGTGTTCGGCCAGATGAACGAGCCGCCGGGCGCGCGGGCGCGCGTGGCGCTGTCCGGCCTCGCCCAGGCGGAGTATTTCCGAGACGAGGAAGGCAAAGACGTCCTGTTCTTCGTGGATAACATCTTCCGCTTCACCCAGGCTGGCGCGGAAGTGTCGGCGCTGCTGGGCCGCATCCCGTCGGCGGTGGGCTATCAGCCGACCCTGTCGACCGACATGGGCGCGCTGCAGGAACGCATCACCTCCACCAACAAGGGTTCGATCACCTCGGTGCAGGCCGTGTACGTGCCCGCCGACGACCTGACCGACCCGGCCCCGGCCACCACCTTCTCGCACCTGGACGCCACCACCGTGCTCAACCGTGCGATCTCGGAAAAGGGCATCTATCCGGCCGTGGACCCGCTCGATTCCACCTCGCGCATCCTGGAGCCGCGCATTGTCGGCGACGAGCACTATCAGACCGCCCGCCGCGTGCAGGAGATCCTCCAGCGCTACAAGTCGCTACAGGACATCATCGCGATCCTGGGCATGGACGAGCTGTCTGAAGAGGACAAGCTGATCGTGGCGCGCGCGCGCAAGATCGAGCGCTTCCTGTCCCAGCCCTTCGACGTGGCCGAGGTGTTCACCGGCTCGCCGGGCATCCAGGTCCCGGTCGAGGACACCGTGCGTTCGTTCAAGGCGATCTGCGAGGGCGAGTACGATCACCTGCCCGAGCCGGCCTTCTACATGGTCGGCACCATCGAGGACGCCGTGAAGAAAGCCGAGAAGCTGGCGGCGGAAGCGGCGTAAGGAGACGCATGACCGATCCCGCGCTGAATCTCGAGGACTGCGTCAACGACGTCTGTCCCTGGTCGGGCGATCCGGTGAGCGGGGATTCCCTCACCGTCTATCGCGGCGCGGTGGTCGGTTTCTGCAATCCCGGCTGCCGGGACAAGTTCAATGCGGCCGCGGCGGCGTTCGACGCCGCCCTCGCCGCGAAGGAAAAGCGTCATGGCTGAGAAGCTCTCATTCGACCTCGTCTCGCCGGAAAAGCGCGTGTTCGCCGGCGAGGTGGACATGGTGGTGGTGCCCGGCGAGGACGGTGATTTCGGTGTGCTGGCCGGCCACGCCCCGTTCATGAGCACGATCCGTTCAGGCGCCATCGCGGTGCATTCAGGCGGTTCGGTGACGCGCACCTTCATCCATGGCGGCTTCGCCGAGGTGACCCCGGATGGGCTGACCATCCTGGCCGAGGAGGCGATCGCTCTGGACGCCGTCTCCGCCGAGACCGTGTCGGGCGATCTGACCAAGGCGCGCGAAACCCTGTCCATGGCCCGCGACGACGCCGAACGCGCCGAGGCGGAAGCCCGCGTGGCCAAGCTGGAAGCCCTGCTCGCCGCTCTGGCTCACTGAACGCTTCATCATCACGCCAGGCTGAACATGAAATGGCCGCGCTCAGCTGAGCGCGGCCTTTGTCATTGAGGGTGATCGTCCGGGGTCAGAAATCCACGCCCAGGCTCACATACAGGCGCCGGGGCTCCTGGATGGTGGAGTAGACATTGCTGGTCAGGATCTGATTGGGATTATTGCGCCGCGGATAGTCGCGGTAATCGATGAAATCCTTGTCCGTCACATTCTGCACCGCCGCCGTCAGGCGCACCTGATCGCTGAAGCGCCAGGTCGCGCCCAGATCAAACTGGGTATAGCCCTTGAACGCCCCCAGCGCCTCGAACGCGCCTTGCGCCGAACCGCCGTCCTGCGGCTCGTGATAATTGCGCGGACGGAAGGCGCTGGAGCGGTACTCGGCCGTCAGGAAGGTGGTCAGGCGCGGTGTGGCGTCCCAGAAAAGCGTGGCGTTGGCCATGTGATCGGGCACGGAGACCAGCGGATCGCCCGCCAAACTGGCCGCGCTGGCCGGGGCGAGCTGGGTCTGGGTCACTTCAGAGTCGGTGTAGGTATAGTTGGCCTGCAGGCGCCAGTCGTCCGCCAGGCGGGCCGTCCCGGCCAGCTCCACGCCCTGAATCACCGCTTCGCCGATATTGAGCGACACGCCGGCATTGGCCCCCGTGCCGCGCTCGACAAGATTGGTCAGCTCATTGCGGAACACCGTCGCCTGCACCGACCAAGAGCCGGGATTATAGAGCGCACTGACCTCATAATTTGTGCTGGTTTCCGGGCTCAGGTCCGGATTGCCGAAGATCGGCGTCGTGCCCTGATTGCCGAACCCGATAATGCCGCTGGACAGCTGCTCCAGCAGCGGCGTGCGGTAGCCGCGCCCGACACCGCCCTTCAAGGTCCAGTCCGCCGCCGGCGTCCAGACCAGGTAGAAGCGCGGAGTGAACTGGCCGGAGAAAGCGTCGCTGTCGTCGTAACGAAGACCGCCCGTCAGAGTGAGCTCCGGGTTGAGCGCCCAGCTGTCCTCGATGAACAGGGAGTACTGGCTGACCGCCGCCGAACCGCCGCCGAACAGGCCGTCGGTGAGCGTCGGGTCGAGATACTGCCCGCCCACGGTGAGCGTATGGGCGCCCAGCTCGCTGACGAGGCGGGTGTCGAACACCCAGGTCTCCAGCTCCAGCACGCGCGGGCCGCCCTCCACGGCGGGATCAAGCCCGCTGCCGGCATTGATGGTGCGCCCGCGCGTCTCGACAAAATCATGGGTCAGGCTGGTCAGCAGGGAGCCGAAGGCGAAATCGCCTTCATGGGAGAGTCGGAATTGCTGGCGATTGAACCCCAGCTCGCGCTGATAGCCGCGGCAGAAATTGGGTTCGTTGACGCTGCCCTGCGAGCACGGGCCGCTCGAGCCCTGAAGGCGGTGCAGTCCGCCCATCTGGCCGCGGTCATTATTATAGGTCTGCTCGGTCCGGTCCCAGCGCAGCGACACAAGCTGGCCCGGGGCCGCGTCGAAATCCAGCCGGGCGCCGAAGGTGAAAACGTCCGCCCGTACAGGGTTCTGGCCCATGGTGGCGCTTTCAACCAGCCGCTCAGGCGCGAACGGGTCGACGCCGGGAATGTCGATGCGCGAGTCGCCGCGCTGGGAGACGCGCGCATAGCCGGTAAAGCCGAGACGCTCGCCCAGCGGGCCGGCGACATAGCCCTCCGCCTGCGCCCTGGACCCGAAGCGCGCATCCTCCTGGAACGTGCCGGACAGCCGCGCCGACCCGGTCCAGCTCTCGCCCGGCTGGCGGGTGATCACGTTCACCACGCCGCCAATCGCGTCCGACCCGTAGAGGGTGGACATGGGTCCGCGGATCACCTCGACCCGTTCAATCGCCGAAGCGGGCGGGAAGAACACGCTTGAAGTATCGTTGAAGGCGTTGGGCGCCACTGTGCCCATGACGTTCTGGCGCACGCCGTCGATCAACACCAGGGTGTAATCGCTGGGCAGGCCGCGCAGGGAGATGGATTGATTGCCCGTCTTGCCGCTGCGCGCATCAAAGGGCTGGGCGTTCACCCCCTCAATCCCGGCCACGATGTCCACCAGGCTCAGAATTTCGCGCCGGTCCATCGTCTCGCGGCCAATCACCGTCATCGACGCCGGCGCCTGCTCGATCCGCTGGGCGTAGCCGGCCGCCGTCACGACGATCACGTCCACATTCTGCTGACCTGCGTCAGCGTCGATGGCGGCGTCGGCGAAGGCGGGAGAGAGGGTGAGCGCAGCGGCGGCGCTGGAGAGGAGTAAGCGCTTCATGGGACCTGACCTGTTTAGTTATTGCGAGGCAATCGCAACTACCCGATCATCCCGGCGCCGTCCATAGCCATTGAGAATGAATTGCAGTTAAATCCGTCCGGCGATCACCTGCAGGACCGCCCCGGGCAGGGTCTCACCCCTCGCCCTCCGGCGCGTCGCCGTCCAGCGTCGCGGGCATCACTATGGTCAGAAAGCCGCCGGCGAGGTCCACATGGGGGACCGCGTCGCGGGTGAAGGGGGCGTAGGTGACGCCGCCGGGACCTGCGATCTCCAGCACATCGCCGGCGCCGAAATCCTGCACGGCGCGGACCCGGCCGATCGGCGTTCCGTCCGCATCGCGGGCCTCAAGGCCAATGAGGTCGGCGTGGTAGTATTCGTCTTCATCGGGCGCAGGCAGCACGGCGCGCGGCACATGCAGGAGCGCGCCCTTCATGGCCATGAGCTGTTCGCGGGTGAGGGTTTCGCGCAATGTCGCGATCACCAGCCCGCCGGGGCCGGGCTTGGCCTTCACCGGGGTGAGCACGGGTTTGCCCGACGCATCCAGGAAGGGGCCATAGCTGCACACCAGGGCGGGATCGCCGAACGCCTTGATCTTCGCCTCGCCGCGCACCCCGTGGGCGCCGGCCAGGGCGGCGATGACGATCAGCTCCGGTGACGGATTGGCGGTCTTTTTTGTCATGAGCAAGGCTCAGCGCGGTGCGGCCCAGCGCCCAAACCCCCAGGCCCGGGCGCTTATAACGCCCTGGTCTCTTAAACCGGAGCGTGTTACGCC
>JAFIEB010000012.1 GCA_020832735.1 Oceanicaulis sp. | reverse complement strand
CGCTCGGCGTCGCCGGTGCCATATCCGCCCATGCCGTACTCATAGATGTAATCGCCCAGATGGATCATCAGATCGGCCCCGGCGTGCTCGGCGGCGTGGCGGTAGGCGTTGAAGAAGCCGTGGGGATAATTCGAGCACGAGAAGGCCGCGATGCGGTATTCATTGACACGGCCCACAGGCAGGGTGCGCGTGCGCCCGACCGGCGAGATCTGCTCGCCATAGCGGAAGCGGTAATAATGCCAGCGCCCGGGCTCCAGCCCCTCGGCGATGGTCTTCACCGGCGTGGCGCCATGCACGGTCAGCACGCCCTCGCGCGGCGCCGCCTCGCCGCTCCAGACGATGTCATTGAAGTCTGCGTCCAGCGCCATTTCCACCGTGACTGGTCCCGGCGCCGCGCCGTCCCCGGTGGTGATGGCGGTCCACAGGACCACGCTGTCGGACTTGGGATCGCCGGAAGCCACGCCATGTTTGAACACGCCCTCGCGCCGGGGCAGCGGATCCAGCTGGGGCAGATTTTCGCCGCAGGCGCTGAGCGCTGCGCCCATGCCGGCGGCCCCCAGCAGCGCGCCGCGGCGCGTGAGTTTGAACGTCTTGTCAGCCATGGATCATCCCTCCCCGAAGTCTTGCATCCACAATTGCAGGCCGGCGCACGATTGCAAGCGGCTCAGCGCGTGAGAGCCGCCCTGTCTGTCATGCAAGCGCCTGAGGCGGTGCAGCAAAATACCGGACGTGATCTGTTCGTCACGCCCGCGCCCGGCTACAAGGCGCACCATGAGCACGACCGAGGACGACATCCGCGCCCTTTCCCCCGAGCCCGAAGCGTTGGGCGAACGCCTGGACCGCTGGCTGGCCGCGCAATGCCAGGACCTGTCGCGCTCGCGCTGCAAGGCGCTGATCGAGGCGGGCGCGCTGACCGTGGACGGCGCGGTGCTGGACGATCCTTCGGCCAAATTGCGCGCGGGCGCATATGTCTTGCGCGTGCCGGCGCCTGAGCCGGCCATTCCGCTGCCCGAGGCCCTGCCGCTCGACATCCTGTTTGAGGACTCGCATCTGATCGTGATCAACAAGGCGGCGGGCATGACCGTGCACCCGGCGGCGGGCGCCTGGACGGGCACGCTGGTGCACGCCCTCCTTCATCATTGCGCGGGCTCGCTGTCAGGCATTGGCGGGGTGATGCGCCCGGGCATCGTGCACCGGCTGGACAAGGACACGTCCGGCGTGATGGTGGCGGCCAAGAGCGACGAAGCCCATCAGGGCCTGTCAGAGCAATTCGCCGCCCATGATGTGGAGCGCGCCTATATCGCGTTTACCCGCGGCGCCCCCAAGCCGCGCGCCGGGCGCATCGAGACGCGGCTCGGCCGGTCCGATCACGACCGCAAGAAAATCGCGGTGCTGCCCGGGCACAGCCAGGCCGGCAAGCACGCGATCACCAATTACGAGACACAGGCCGTCTACGGTCAGACGCCCGGCGCCTCGGTCGGCACGCCGGTGGCCGCGCGCGTGGAATGCCGGCTGGAGACCGGGCGCACCCACCAGATCCGGGTGCACATGGCCCATATCTCCTGCCCTCTCTTGGGCGATCCGCTCTATGGCAAGGGGCGCGGCGGCGTGCTGGCCAAGCTGGATGACGGCAAGGTGTTCCGCGGCTTCTCCCGCCAGGCGCTGCACGCCGCAGTGCTGGGCTTTATCCACCCGGTGACCGGCGAACGCCTGCAATTCGACACCCCGATCCCGTCCGACATGGCCCGTCTTCAGGGCTTTCTGGAAACGCTGTGAGGGCGGGTCGCGGGGGAATGCCCCTTGCATTTATGGCTCTACCCATGATACGTAAGTTACGTAGCTTGGGGTGCTGCGTTGCATACTGTGATCGAAACACGCAGCTTCCAGAAAGCAGCGAGGCAGGCGGGCCTGACCCAAGCCGAATGCGACGAGATCATCACGATCTTGTCCCAAACCCCGGATGCGGGCGATCTGATCGAAGGCGCAGGGGGCGCTCGAAAGCTCCGTTTCGGGCATGGAGGCAAGGGCAAGGCGGTGTTCGCGTGATTACGTATTTTTGCGCCACCGATGTGCCGGTATTTCTTCTGGACGTGTTCTCGAAAGGCCAGAAGGTCAACCTGTCCAAAGCGGAACGGAACGCCCTCAATTCCATCCTGGCCAATCTGGCTGACGATTACAGGCGTTCCGCAAGCATCCGCGCCGGAATGAAGGAGCGAGGGTTATGAGCAAGGCAGGCGACAGGCTGATTGCAGCCGCGCAGGAAGCGCGCGCCATCGCGCGCGGCGAGCAGGCGCCGGGCCGGGTGCATGTCCCGGCCAGGCTGGACGTGAGAGCGATCCGCGCACGCACCGGGCTGTCTCAGACCGGGTTCGCCGCCCGCTACGGCTTCAGCCTCAACCAAGTGCGCGACTGGGAGCAGAACCGCTCCCAGCCACTCGGCGGCGTGCGAGCCTATCTGATGCTGATCGGGGAGGACCCCGACGCCGTTGGCGCACTGCTTGACAAAAGCCGGTCAGGCCAGGCGGCGTAACCCTGCGTCTTAGCGCGCGCCGGCGCGGCGGCCATCACGGCCGGGCCGGGCCGGGCGGGGATCGCGTTCGAACAGATCAGCGAGCTGGGCGGTGATGGCGCCGGCGAGCTGCTCCACATCCACAATGGTCACCGCCTTGCGGTAATAGCGCGTCACGTCATGGCCGATGCCGATGGCCAGAAGCTCCACGTCCGAGCGGGTCTCGATCATCTCGATCACCTCGCGCAGATGCTTTTCCAGATAGGCCGGCGAATTGGCCGACTGGGTGCCGTCATCCACCGGCGCGCCGTCGGAGATGACCATCAGTATGCGCCGCTGTTCGGGACGGGCCAACAGGCGCTGGTGCGCCCACAGAACGGCCTCGCCGTCGATATTCTCTTTCACCAGGCCATCGCGCAGCATCAGGCCCAGATTGGGCCGGGCCCGGCGCCAGGGCGCGTCGGCGCCCTTGTAGATGATGTGGCGCAGATCATTGAGCCGGCCGGGATGGGGCGGCTTGCCTTGCGCCAGCCATTCCTCCTTGGCCCGCCCGCCCTTCCAGGCCCGCGTGGTGAAGCCCAGTATCTCGGTCTTGACCCCGCAGCGCTCCAGCGTGCGCGCCAGAATGTCGGCGCAGGCCGCCGCCACCAGAATGGGCCGGCCGCGCATGGAGCCTGAATTGTCCAGCAGCAGCGTAACTACCGTGTCACGGAAGGCCATCTCCTGTTCCTGCTTGAAGGAGAGCGGCTGCATCGGGTCCAGGATCACCCGCGTCAGCCGGGCCGGATCGAGCACGCCTTCCTCCTGGTCGAACGCCCAGGAGCGCTGCTGCCTGGCCATCAGCTTGCGCTGCAGCCGGTTGGCGAGGCGGCCCACCGCCGCCTCCAGGCCTTTGAGATGCTGGTCGAGATTGCGGCGCAGCCGGGTCAGCTCCTCGCCGTCGCACAGATCATTGGCGTGGATCACCTCGTCAAAGGCGCGGGTGAACACCCGGTAGGCGTCTGGATCATCGCCGGGCGACTGGACCCAGTTGGGACGGGAGGCCTGGCGCGCATCGCCGGGCTCGTCCTGGGCCTCCACCCGGGTCTGGCTGTCCTGGGCGTAGTCGATTTCATCACTGTCCGACGCCGTGCCGCGCGCATCCTCGGGCTGGTCGTCCTCGCCGCCCTCGGGCTCCTGATCGCCGTCATCCTCGCCCGAATGCGGGTCCTGCTCGACGCCGCTATCATCGTCGGTCTGGTCGTCTTCGGAGTCCTCGGACTCCTCGCCAAGCTCGTCGGTGAGGTCGAGATCGCGCAGCACCTGGCGCAGCGCCGCTGCGAAACGGGTCTGAGCGCCCGCCGCCTCGGCCAGCGCGTCCAGCGCGCCGCCCGCAGCCGCCTCCACATCCTCGCGCCAGACCTGCATCAGGCCGCGCGCATCGTCCGGCGCCGGGCGCCCGGTGATGCGCTCGCGCACCAGCATGGAGACGGCGTCAGCCAGCAGCGCGCTCTGGCGGTCATCGGCCTGGTTCCAGCCCTCGCGCCGGCAGCGCTCGATCAGGGCCGCGTCCAGATTGCCGGCCACGCCGCGCATGTCGCGCGCGCCCAGCGCCGCGCCGCGCGCCTGCTCGGCGGCGTCATGTAGCGGGCCCGCGCGCGCGCCCGGCGGGGCGGCATGCTGATGGCGCCCTGCATCATGCAGCGCCAGGCGCAGGGCCAGGGCGTCGGCCTTGCCCCGCAGGCGCGCGGCCTCCGCAGGGGACAGCTTTTCGGGCGGATCGGGCAGCATGACGCGCCCGCGCGCCAGGGCGTCCCGGTCCCCGCCGAACTTCACTTCCAGATCATGGGCGCCGGCCAGCGCACGCGTGGCGGCGCCGACGGCGCGGCGGAAGGTGTCAGCGGGACGTTCGTCACTCATGGCGACACATCTAGCGCCCGATCGCGCGCTTGCGAACCCGGCGCATCACCCGTCCGCCAGACCATAGGCGCCGTGCAGGGCGCGCACCGCGCGTTCGACCAGATCGCCGTCCACCAGCGCGGAGATCTTGATCTCGCTGGTGGCGGCCATGCGCACGCTGACCCCTTCGCGCGCCAGCACGCCATAGAGCGTACGCGCCACATCGGCCCGTCCGCGCAGGCCCGTGCCCACCACCGAGACCTTGGCCAGACCTGTTTCAGAGCGGATCTCGAGCCCGTCAAAGCGCGCTGCAAGCCCTTCGGCCAGCGCCAGGGCGCGCGGCAGGTCGCGTCCGCTGACCGAACATTCCACCACCGCTCCGCCGGCGCGCGCGCGCGCCTGAACGATCATGTCCACGGCCACATCGGCCTCGGCGAAGGCGGCGAACAGGGCTTCAGCCGCCTCAGCGCCCGGCGCGCCGTGAAGCGACAGGCGGGCCTGATCGCGCACATAGGCGACACCCGACACGATGCGCCGTTCGGCCAGGCGCGCCTCCTCCACCACTTCAGTGCCGGCGCTGGCGCCGGGCGCCAGGAAGCTGGATTTGACACGCAGCGTCACCGCCTTGGCCTTGGCGTACTCCACCGAGCGGGTCTGCAGCACCTTGGCGCCCATGGCGGCCAGCTCCAGCATGGCGTCATGGCTGATGCGCTCGACCCGCGCCGCATCGGGCGCGATGCGCGGATCGGTGGTGAACACCCCGTCCACATCGGTGTAGATGTCGCATTCAGCGCCCACCGCCGCGGCCACGGCGACCGCCGTCAGGTCCGTCCCGCCCCGGCCCAGCGTGGCCAGGCGCCCGTTGGCGTCGAGCCCCTGATAGCCGGCCACCACCGGGATGATCCCGGCGGCCATCATCTCATCGAGCGGCTCGCCGGCGATGGCGGTGATGCGCGCCGCGCCCGGCGGGCCCTCCACCACAATCGGCAGACTCCAGCCCATGACCGCTTCGGCCTTCAGCCCCCGGGCTTTGAGCGCCAGCGCCATCAGGGCGGCGCTGGCCTGCTCCCCGGCGGCCAGCGCGGTGTCGGTCTCCACCTCGCCCAGTCCGCCGCCCAGCGCTTCGGCCAGCCCCAGCAGACGGTCGGTTTCTCCGGCCATGGCCGAAACCACCACCGCGACCTGGCGCCCGCTGGCGGCTTCATGGGCGGTGATGGCGGCCGAATGGGCGATGCGCTCAGGCCCGCCCATGGAGGTGCCGCCGAATTTGAGTACCAGCCTCGTCATGCCCGCTCCCGCGCATCGCCGGGGCGTAACCGCGCACCCGGCTCGATTCCGGGCGCGCACGCGCCCATATTGGGTCACCTATACGTAAGCGCTTCGCGCGCGCCAACGCCGCACCGGAGTTTCCCATGGCCCAGGCCGCAGCCCCCGACCGCCTCGCCGCCCCGTCAATCGATCCCGATGAGGTGGAGAAATTCTCCCGCATGGCCGGGGAATGGTGGGATCCCGACTCCAAATTCGCCCCGCTGCACAAGTTTAATCCGGCGCGCCTGACCTGGATCCGCGAGCAGCTGTGCGCCCATTACGGGCGCTCGGGCGCGGCGCCGCTCAAGGGGCTGACCCTGCTGGACATCGGCTGCGGCGGGGGCCTGGTCAGCGAGCCGATGGCGCGCCTTGGCGCTGAGGTGACCGGGGTGGATGCGGGCGAAGCCAATATCAAGACCGCCATGGTCCACGCCGAAGAGGCGGGACTGGCCATCGACTATCGCTGGGGCGTCGCCGAGCAATTGCTGGAACAGGGCGGACCGGGCCAGTTCGACGTGGTGCTCAATCTCGAAGTGGTCGAGCATGTGGCCGACCCCGACGCCTTCCTGCGCGATTGCGCGCGGCTCGTGAAACCCGGCGGGATGATGATCGTCGGTACGATCAACCGTACCGCGCGCGCCTTCGCCACGGCGATTTTCGGCGCGGAATACGTGCTGGGCTGGCTGCCGCGCGGCACCCACCGCTTTGACAAGCTGGTGCGCCCCGACGAGGTGCGCGCCGCGCTGGAGGCCGAAGGGCTCGACGTGCGCACGCCCGCAGGCGTCACCTACAATCCCTTGAAAGACCGCTTCTTCATCTCCGGCGATGCTGGCGTGAATTACCTGATGGCCGCGGTGAAGCCGGGTTAGCGCACCGATACGTCCACCCAGCCAAGGCATCCCGACTGGGCCCGGATTCCCTTCAGAGAGATGGTGCTGTCGCGCTGACCACGCGCCTGCGCCGCATGGCATGGCCGCACAATCCATCTGCTTAAAAGCGCTTCCGGCAGCCTTGCTGATTTTTTGCTTTGGCGCCCGGCACAAGCTTGAGTACGCTCCTTCTAAAGGAAGAGGGGGTTTATCATGTCACTACGGATTGCAGTTTCAACTTGTCTCCTTGCCACTTTACTTTGCGCCTGTGCGTCAAACAGGGTTGATTTCGGAGGGGTGATGAACCCCACGACAATACCCGCAACTGCTGTCAGCTGTGCTGGGAGCGGCTGGCGTAATGCTGTGCGGGTTCGGCCCGTCTATCCGGTCGATCTGATGATATTTCTTTACGTGAGGCAGGACCGGTCTGATTTGCGTTCGCTTGAGTTCAGTTTTGATATCGACGAGACCGGCTCAACGGCCAATATCCGCTTCTTGGAGCCGTCCTCCTACACGCGCCACGGAACCATGCGCCAGGCCGTCCTCGCTGCGGCCGAGGCGATTGAGAAATGGCGCTACGAGATGGATGGGGAAGCGGTCTACGCAACCGCATGCCGGACGCAGATAGACTTTAGCTACGAATTGGAAACGAGGGTTTAGCGCCATTGTTCTCGTGCGCCATGCCAGCCTGAGATGCACAACAAAACCCCGCCGGCGCAAACCGGCGGGGTTTTCTGCATCGCGAGGGCGCGTGAGCCCTAGTAGCGGTAGTGCTCGGCCTTGAACGGGCCGGCCTGCTCGACGCCGATATAGTCGGCCTGCTCATCGCTCAGCACGGTCAGATTGGCGCCCAGCTTGGGCAGGTGCAGGGCGGCGACCTTCTCATCCAGGTGCTTGGGCAGGATGTAGACGTCGTTTTTGTACTGGTCGCCGCGCAGCCACAGCTCGATCTGGGCCAGCACCTGGTTGGTGAAGCTGGCGCTCATGACGAAGCTCGGGTGACCGTTGGCGTTGCCCAGATTCACCAGGCGCCCTTCGGACAGCATGATGATCTTGTGGCCTTCGGGGAACTCGATGAGGTCGACCTGCGGCTTGACGTTGGTCCAGCGGAAATTGCGCAGGGCCTCGACCTGAATCTCGTTGTCGAAATGGCCGATATTGCACACGATCGCCATGTGCTTCATGGCGCGCATGTGGTCGACCGTGACCACGTCCTTGTTGCCGGTGGCGGTCACGACGATGTCAACATCCTTGATCACGTCTTCCAGGCGCACGACGCCAAAGCCGTCCATGCACGCCTGCAGGGCGCAGATCGGGTCAACCTCGGTCACTGACACCCGGCAGCCGGCCTTGGCCAGCGATTCCGCCGAGCCCTTGCCCACATCGCCATAGCCGCACACGACAGCGGTCTTGCCCGCCATCATGACGTCGGTGCCGCGCCGGATCGCGTCCACCAGGCTCTCACGGCAGCCATAGCGGTTGTCGAATTTCGACTTGGTCACGGAATCGTTCACATTGATGGCCGGGAAGGCGAGCTCGCCGCGCTTGGCCATCTGATAAAGGCGCATGACGCCGGTGGTGGTCTCTTCCGACACGCCCTTGATGGCGGCCTTGGCGGTCTTGAACCAGCCCGGCGACATCTTGATGCGCTCGCGGATGGTGGCGAACAGGAATTTTTCCTCTTCCGATTTCGGCTCGCCGAGCACGGACGGGTCAGCCTCGGCATTTTCGCCGAGTTGCAGATACATGGTCGCGTCGCCGCCATCGTCCAGGATCATGTTGGCGGTTTCGCCATTGGGCCAATGGAAGATCGCATCGGCGAACTCCCAGTATTCCTTCAGGGTCTCGCCCTTGTAGGCGAACACCGGAACGCCGGTTTCGGCGATGGCCGCCGCGGCATGGTCCTGGGTGGAGAAGATGTTGCACGACGCCCAGCGCACGTCGGCGCCGAGCGCGACCAGCGTCTCGATCAGCACCGCAGTCTGGATGGTCATGTGCAGCGAGCCGGCGATGCGCGCGCCCTTGAGCGGCTGCTGACCGGCGTATTCCTCGCGCAGCGCCATCAGGCCGGGCATCTCGATCTCGGCCATTTCGATCTCGATCCGGCCCCAGCGCGCCAGGCTCATGTCTTTCACATACCGGTCTTCACCAGTGTTGGCAGCATTGATCAGCGTCATGATGTCGTCGGGCCTTTTCGCCAGTCGGGGGAGGGTGTGTCTTGCGTCCCGCATCGGGACGCCGGTGATATAAAGGAAAGTGCATATCGGCGCAAACGCTGAAGGCGGGCGGGCCGAAACGGCCCGAGGCGCCGGAATTTCTTAAAACGGTCCTAAATTTGTATATACTCTTTGGTAACTCCCGGAATGGGGCGTCCTGAGGGGGACGGTCACAGTCCGGGCAAGAGGGGAATAATCACCCGCAAGCACGGTTCGACAGCCGGCGCCGGGTGCGATCTGAGGGGAAGACGGTACATGGCCAATCTGCCAACAGCGCACGCCAGCCAGCGTTTCGGGCGCAAGACCATCGATTTCTACGCCGTCTCGGGCGAGGTGGTGGGGGCTGATCCGCGCGCACGCACCGACGAACGCCGCATCCAGGACCTGGATGGCGCACGCCACACCCTGCGCCTCATGGACCGGGGCTTTACGCTGCAGCCGGGCGATTACGCCAGCGTGCTGCGCCTCCAGCCCGGCCCTGAGCGGCGCTCGCGCCCGGTGGCGGTGGCCAATCCGGCCGGCCAGGGATGGGCGCGCACCCATCCGGGCATTCCCGCCCTTCTGTCGCGCTCGGGCATAGCGCGCAATGTCAACTGGTGGATGACCATCCTCCTGTTCACGCTGGCCGCGCTGGCCATCGCCTGGCCCTATCTGCACGCCCTTCTGGCCGAGCTGGCCCCGGGCTGGGCCGGCGCCCTGCCCGCGCCGGACGTGTTCGCCCTGGCGGCGGCCTATCTGCCGGGCCTTGAAGCCTGGCGCTGGTCTGACGCCGCCAGCTGGATGACGCCGCTGCTGGAGCCGGCGGGCGCCGGCCTGGCCGACCAGTCGGGCGCCATCCTGTTTGCAGGCCTCGCCGCCGCCCTGGCCGTGACCACCTATGCGTCGCGGTCCTGGCGCCTGGTGTGGGCGCCGCTGTTCGTGGCGCTGGCCGTGGCCGGCGCGATCGGGCTGGACGGGCCGGGCGCAGCGGCCGGACCGGCGCTGGCGGTGCTGGGCGCTGCGGCGCTGCTGTTCATCATCGGCGGGCTGATCAACCGCACCCGCGACAGCGTGCGGCTGGAGCGGCGCATCGCCATGCTCGCCGAGCACATGATGACCCATACTCCGACCGAGCATGTGCGCGCCCCGCGCTCGCCGGTGATCTCCGACGCGGCAGCCCCGGCGGCTGCCGGCGCGGCCGCCCTGCGCGAGCCGGCGCCAGAGGCTGATCCCGAGGCTGACACTGAAGCTGAGCCTGAAGCAAAAGCTGAAGCCGGGACTGAGTCTGCCGGGGAACCAGGCGCTGAGGACGGCGCCGCGCGGGAGGACGCCAACGACAGCGCAGCCACAGCGCTTCCCGAGGCTGAAGCGGACGCCGGGGTCCCGCCCGCCGGGGCCGCGCCGGAAGCGGCCAATGACGCCGAGACGATCGAGGCGGACGGCTTTGTGGATCCCGATCTGGCGGTCCCGCCGGCGCCCCCTGCGCCTGAACCTGCCGATCAGGACGCGCTGAGCGCCGCGCCGGCTGAGGAAAGCGAGGAGGAGGCGCGCCTGCGCACCGATCCGCGCTATGCCGCGCGCGCCATCGTGCTGCCTGCCCCGCCGCCCATGCCGCGCCGCGATGACGCCGCCGCGCCCGTGTTCGCCGCCTCCGCTGAAGAGGGCGGGGACGCAGCTCAGCCCGAAAGCGCTGAAGCGCCGCAGGAAGGGACGCAAACCGCCCAGTCCGAGGAGACGGACGGCGCCGGTCAGACGCGCTGAACCCCCGCGCTCACAGGCGTGCGATCAGGCCCTGACAGCCCTTTTCGATCATGTCCAGGGCGCGCTCGAACTCGGCCGGTCCCCCGTAATACGGATCCGGCACGTCCTTGCCGGCCTGGCCCACCGACCAGTCCATGAGCAGGGAGATTCGGGCGCGCTCGGGCAGGCGCCGGTGATCGCGCGCGGTCGCTAGCCAGCGCTTGTGGCTCTGGTCAAGCGCGATCAGGTGATCAAACCGGACAAAATCCTCATCATTGACGGCGCGCGCAGTGATGTCGGACAGGTCATAGCCGCGCCGGCAGGCCGCAGAAATGGCGCGATCATCAGGACGCTCGCCCTCGTGCCAGCCTCCTGTGCCGGCGGACTCAAATACAAGATCGCGCCCCGCCCGCTCCGCCAGCGCGCGCGCGGCCGCCTCGGCCATGGGCGAACGGCAGATATTCCCGGTGCATACGAACAGGATCGATATCGATCGCCGCGCCATGGCGCGCTGGCCTCCCGCTGAAGCTGAAACGGCGGCCCGATTGAGCCGCCGTTCCGCTTAAGGCCGGTTTAATTCGGCTGCATGCCAGTGTCCGGTCAGCCGGCGCTCAGGCGCGGCCGGGATGCAAATTGCGGCGCGATCTGGAGATTGCGCGCCCAGCGCAGCTTCTCGAAGATCAGCAGCGCCGTCCCGTTATAGTCCACCAGCCGGTTGATCAGCCCGCGCCGGGGCAGGTGCAGCGCGCTGCGCGGCTCGTCATGGTGGTGATCATGGAACGCCTCGCCCCCGGTCAGCAGCGCCAGCAGATAATCGGCCCAGGCCGGCGTCTTGAGGTGCCCGAATACGTTCACGCCCAGAATGGTGGCGTGGAACTGGATGCCCCGCGCCACAATGGCGCTGGAGTGCAGGATCAGCGTCAGGATCAGCGACCCGCCCAGCGCCCAGACCAGAAGATAGATCACCGCCGGCAGCACCAGATGCACCAGCAGCGAAATCAGCGAATAATGCCGGTCGAAAATCACCACCGGGCGCGTCTCGCGCAGCCACATGGCCAGCGGACGCTGCAAATCATTGGGATCGCGCCAGAACAGCCAGCCGAGCCACGCCCACAGCTTGCCCTCGGCGGGGTTGTGCGGATCGCCGGGCTTGTCCGACAGGCGGTGGTGCTGGCTGTGATAGTTCACCCAGTCCCGGAACCGGCCCTGCATCGCCACGACGCAGTTGAAGGCGGTCAACACCTGGGCCGGCCAGCGCAGCTCGCCCGCCTTGTGTTGCCAGATGCGGTGCAGCACCCCGATGCCGATATTGCATACCACCAGCGTCACGGCGCCGGCGAACAGGGCGAGCGGGATATACCACCAGACCAGAGCCACGCCGGCGAAGGACCAGCCGATGATGGCGGCGGCGATGAGGCCGAGCACGCCCAGAGCCGGATAGATGATCGCAGCGAACACGCTGGCCCAGTCAAGGTTCGACCAGCTGCGGGTAATGGCGACCGACCGCGGTGTCGGCAAGGCTTTCATGCGCAACCTCTAACGTCTCGTTGAACCGTTTCAGGGCGGGCCGGCGACCGGACTGCGCCCTGACAGACGCCAGACTGACACGGGTTCGCGGCGAAAAACAGGCCCGATTATGCGCCGTACAGTCACGCCGGCGTGAGGCGGCCGGACGAGCGGCGCTCGACACGGGGCGCGCCGGTGCGCTATTGCGGGACTCAGCAAGGGCGGGCCGGGCGAATGACCCGCCAGAGCCTTGAAACAACAGGCAGGGAGATGGTGATGGCTGAAGGCGAATTTCCGGCGGGTGCGCTGATGAAGGGCAAGCGCGGGCTTGTCATGGGTGTGGCGAACAAGAACTCCATCGCCTGGGGCATCGCCCGCCAGCTGCATGCGCAGGGCGCCGAGCTCGCTTTTTCCTACCAGGACGAGGCGCTGGAAAAGCGCGTGCGCCCGCTGATCGAATCACTGGGCGGCGAGCCCTTCATGGTCACCGCCGACGTGTCCGACGACGCCTCCATGGACGCCTGTTTCGAAACGCTGAAAGCCAAATGGGGCCGGCTGGACTTCCTGGTTCACGCCATCGCGTTCGCCGGCAAAGACGAGCTGCAGGGCTCCTTCACCCACAACACCACCCGCGAGGGCTTCAAGCGGGCGATGGACATCTCCGCCTTCTCCTTCGTCGATGCGGCCAAGCGCGCCAGCGCGCTGATGCCATCGCGTGAAGAAGGCGGCGGCGCCATGGTGACGCTCACCTATCTGGGCGCCGAGCGTGTCGTGCCCAATTACAATGTGATGGGCGTGGCCAAGGCGGCGCTGGAGGCCTCCACGCGCTATATCGCGCGCGATCTGGGTCCCGCCGGCGTCCGCGTGAACGCCATCTCGGCCGGCCCGATGCGCACCCTGGCCATGGCCGGCATCAGCGGCGGACGCCAGCTGATGAAGACCGGCAAGGACTGGTCGCTCCTGAAAGAAGACACCACGATAGAAGGCGTCGCAGGCGCGGCGCTCTACCTCCTGTCCGATCTGGGCAAGTCATGCACCGGCGAAGTCCTGCACGTGGACGCCGGCTTCCATGTCGTCGGCGTCCCCGATCCGGCGGACGGGGAGGAGTAGTCTTGCTTGACGCTCTGCGTGCGCGCAATTTTGACATTGGCTTTCATCACCATGCCGGCTCTTTAGTTGCAGGTGATTTTCCTGGCCTCGAAGATGATCTGGTCCACTGCTTAGCAGAGATGGAGCTCAAAATTTCCAGCTTGATTGGCGGGGGAGGCGGTGAGGCTGAGGGAACACAGGCCTTACGACGCAAACTCGTTGATCGCGGCTGGACTAAGCGAACGATCCAGATCGAAAAGACAGTTGTCGAGTTTGTAGGCACCCCGGGAAAGAGAACGTTCCAAGAGACTGATCGTATCAAAGTCGCATCCCTGTCGCACGAGATTGATCACGTCAAGCGCTTTGAAAGCGGCGTGGCCTTGCTGGAGATCGAATGGAATAACAAGGACCCGTTCTTTGACAGGGATCTCGAAAATTTCAAACGTTTACATGCTGATGGCGCTGCAAGTCTTGGAATTATTGTGACGCGTGGCGCAAGCTTTCAAAATGAAATCCAGGAGCGCATTGTGGCGTTCGCTCGCGAGCGTCAGCTAAGCACCATAGAAGCCCTTGAGCGTTTCGGGCTTGATCCGACGCGTCGGCAACGCACGATGATCAATGATGCGGTCAGCTCCGCAAGCGGCGATTTCCCAGCCGGTTGGGCCAAAGCTTTCGTTTCTGACAAGTACGGATCTGCTACAACCCATTGGGCCAAACTTGAGGACCGCCTTCGCCGTGGCGTCGGCAATCCATGCCCTTTGATTGCAATCGGAATTCCAATCGACTGTGTGGTCGACGCTTAGCCGGCTATTCAGCTGCCGTTGCAACGGAGTTGTAGGCGTAAGTTTTCCAGGTCGGCTCATAATCGGCCGACGCCTGATTGCCCCATACTGTCCAGCGCGGCCGTTCGCCACGCGCAAACATCTCCAGATATGGACCGGGGCTGCAGGACTCAATGAGGTCGTATTGTTCGTCAGGCTTTCTTGAATGCTCACGCTTACGGGAGGCCATGAAATTGACCTGCCGCCTCCCCGGCGCGAGCGTGCGTGCATTCTTGCCTCTGACGCCAAAGAGTAGAAGCTCAGTCACGTTCCTGAAATAAAATCCAACGCCCCGTCCGTCCGGCCCGCCATCCTTGCGGATTTTCTGCCAGACAATATTCGACTTATACTCAAAACCCCAAGCTCGCATGACCTGCAACCCATCTGGGAGCAAGGCATTGGGAACCCAAAGGTAAAGGTGCGCAGGCTCTATCGTCACATCCGCAACCGGAAGGGCGCAGATATCCGCAAGCGGCATTGTGCCGTAACGGCTCAAGCGCTTGTGCTCCGGCGCCACTTTGCCGGTCCGGTTTATGAATTGCCAAGGTGGGTCGGCAAGGACGGTATGAAACCGTTTGCCGCGCAGTTCCTTTGCGAAATCTAGCACGGCGTCCATGGCGTTTCCTGTGATCCTGTTTTGTTCCGGGCCAAATTTACCGGAACCGAATAGCGATTCAACTCGAATCTGATTCTATGCGGTTGGGTAACCCCCTCACCCCACCGGCGTGCGCGGACGGAAGGTCGTCAGGCATGCATCGGCCAGGCGCCACTGGCCGCCTTCCATGACGAAGCGGCAGGCGGCGTGGTCATAGCCCGGCTCGCCGGTCTGCAGGCCGGTCATGCCGGGGTTTTGCAGGGAGTCAAAGCGCCCGGCCGGGAACACATAGGTCACGCGCGCATTGGCGCCAGCCGGCTCGTCGATCAGGCACAGGGGCGGGCGCATCATCACCGTGCGCACCGAGCGGTCGCCCATGCGGGTGCCGAACACCTGGGCCTGGATCTCCGGATCCAGGGCGCGCAGCCGTCGGGCGGTCTCGCGTCCCTCGCCCTGGGCCATCAGATCGGCCAGACGGTTCTGGTCATGAGCGGCGATGGCCCCGAACAGTGCGCGCTCGGACGCGTCCGCGTCCCGGCAGGACACAGACTGGGTCGTGGCGCAGGCGCTGGCGAGCGCGGCGGCGGCGGCGATGGCGGAAAGGCGCAAAATGCGGGCGGTCATGTCGGTCTCCCGAAGTCAGCGCCCGCCAGGGCGGCGCCGGTCTTGTGAATGCTGGCGGCGAGCATGCACGCCCGGCCCCGCTTCGCCAAGCCGTCTTGATGCAGCCTGCTCAGCCGCACCCGCCGGCCATCGCGTCGATCCAGGCGGCGATCAGCGCCGTCCCGGCCGGATCGGTCACGGAGCGGCCCAGCTCGGGCATCATGGCGCTGACCCGCTCGGTCTCCATGCGGTAGACGAAAATGGACTGCGCACTGTCGCCCGGCACGATGGAATGCAGCCGCCCGCCCGTGCCGCGCCCGGCGGCGATGGGCGGCTTGCAGCGGCCCAGATTCGGCCCGTCCGGCTCCCACGGCTCCAGATAGAGGCCCGAGGTGCGCGCCGGACCCGTACGCGAGTGGCAGTGCGCGCAATTGATGTCGAGATAGGCGCGCGCCGCCGCGTCCAGCGCTGCGCCTGTCAAGGTCAGCTCGCCGTCCCAGCGCGCTGCGCGCGGGGCGGCTTCTGGCTCGGGCGCGCCGTCAAGCAGACCGGTCTCAGTCCAGTGCGCGAGCTGGTTGGCGGGGCCGTGCGCATAGGCGAAATCCCGGTTGAGATGACGCGCCGCCGGGCCGATCGGGCGCACCGCGCCGTCGCGCGCATCGGTGATATGGCAGGCGGCGCACTGGTTCACGTCCGGCACCGCATAGGGGAAGCCCCGGGCCGGCGCCGCGGCGCTGATCAGGGTAAGGTCGAGGATCGCCCCGGTGCGCGCCAGCACGGCTTCGGTCTGCGCCTCGTTCCAGAGATAGGGCAGCGCTTCCCACCCGGATGCGCGCCGCGCCAGCACCCGCGTCTCGATCAGGCGCACGCCGTTGAGATCGAGCGCCGCGCCGTCAAAGTGATCGCCCAGCGCGCCTTCATCGGAGACATGATCAAAGCCGCCGGGCGCGGCCGGGTAGAAGAAGGTCTTGGTGATCACGGTCCCGACGGGAAACTCGAACACCGCCCGCTCGTGATATTGCGCCGGCCCCGCGCCGTCCGGGATCCAGACCGTGCGCAGTTTCAGCGCATGATCGGAAAACAGCGCGGTGTTGAGGTCATAGGCCGTAACCGCCTCGCCCAGGGCCAGCCGGTCGCCGCGCCGGGCGATCTGGCCCCAGTCATCCAGCGACAGGGGCCGGCCCTCGGCGATGAAGTCCGGCTGCGGCGCGCCGCCCTCCGGAGCCGGCTCGCACGCGGCCAGCGCGAGCGTGACGGCGGCCAGGAAGGCGGGCGCGCGCAGCATGGTCACTAATCCAGCACCACGGCCGGACGGGGCTCATGGGCGCAGTCGAACGCTTCGCGCCCGACTTGCGGATCGGCGTAGCCGTTGGGGCCGTCGGCGTTGAGCACGTCGGCGTCGGTGACGCAAATGCGCAAGGCGTCGGGCAGGGCGCCGTCCACCAGCCGGTTCGGATTCACATACCCGTCCCAGAACACCGGCGGCAGGCGGCCTGTAGGCCCGAACTTCATGATCCGCAGCGCCTGCAGCTCCATATTGTCGGGATTGTTGCCGCCGCCCTCATAGCTGTTGGAGTGCACGTGGATGCGCTCGGGATACGGGTCGAAATCATCGCTCACGCCCAGATCGGAAAAGCCCGAGGAATAGCCCGACGAGATGATCACGTGGGCGGTGCGGTTATTGCGCAGCCGGTTGTTGAAGATCTCCACATCATCATTGGCGTTGATGAGGATGCCCGTGCCGGCCGGCACATTGGCCACCGGCGTGCCGCGATGGCCGAAATTGGCGGTGTTGTTCTCGTGCACGTCATTGTCGAACACCCGCGTGCCCGACCCGGGCCGGGGCAGGTTGGGCATGTTGAACACCAGAATGCCGCCGGTATTGTTCACCGCGACATTGCCGTACACGTCGGCATTGTTGGAGTTCTCGATCTCGATGCCGGCGACATTGTACTCGGCGCGGTTGTTGCGCACGATGATCGTCTCCGACTGGCCGACATAAATGCCCGCGTCCGAAGCGCCGATGGCCACCGAATCCTCGATCAGCACATTGCGAGAGAGCACCGGATAGAGCCCGTAGGCGCCGTTCTCGGCGGACGGCCCGCGCGTCCATTCCACCCGCACGCCGCGGATCACCACGCCATCGGCGCCGGTGATCTTGATGGCGTCGCCGGCGGTGTCCTCCACGGCCAGGTTCTCGATGGTGAAATTGTCCGAGTTGGAGACCAGCAGGCCCTCCGCGCCCTGGCGCTGGCCGGCGAAGGACAAGATGGTCTCGTCCATCCCGGCGCCGCGGATCGTCACGCCGCTCACCCCGCTTAAGGACAACCCGCGCTCGAACGCAAAGCGCCCGGCGGGAATTTCGATGACGTCGCCCGGTTGCGCGTCGAGCAAGGCCTCGTGCAGCACGGCCTGGTAGTCGCGGTCAAAATCGCTGGTGTCGCGCCCTTCGGGCTGGCCGCCGCATGCGGCGAGCGCCAGCGCGCCCGCCAGGGCCGGCAGTATGCGTGTGAGCATCGTCATGACAGTCCTCCCCTGCGCCGGGCGGTGCGTCTGACATGCGCGCACGCTCCGGCCACGCGGGAAAGGTAACCGCGCCGCGCCGGGCCTGTCGAGACAAATGAACGGCGTTCACCCGGCAAGCGCGGGGCGCGCTATCCCGCCTGCAGCTTCTTGAAGAATTCGAACATCCGGCCATAGGGCGGGAAGACCAGCCGGCTGGGGTGCCAGACCGGCGCCTCGAACACCGAGCGCTCATGGGTGAAGGTCAGGAAGCCCGCCTCGCCGTGATAGGCGCCCTGGCCTGACGCGCCGACCCCGCCAAAGGGCAAATCCTCCACCGACAGGTGCAGCATGGGCACGTTCACCGCCGCCCCGCCCGACATGGTGCGGGCCAGGAAGCGACGCGCGATGGGTTTGGATTTGGCATAGACATACAGCGCCAGCGGCCGGTCGCGCTCGTTGACGAACCGGGCCGCGTCTTCCATGCCGTCATGGCCCAGCACCGGCAGGACGGGGCCGAAAATCTCCTCGCGCATCAGGGCGCTGTCGAGCGGAGGGTCAACCACCACCGTGGGCGGGAAGATGCGGGTATTGCCCGCCTTCTCCGGGTCGAAATCGGCCTGCAGCACGTCCGCGCCAGCCTGTCTGGCCTCCTCCACCATGGCGCTCAGGCGGGCATGGTGTTTTTCCGAGACGATGGCGGTGTAGTCGCCATTGTCCGCCACATCCGGCCACATGGCGTTCGCCTCGCGCATCACCGCCTCGGCGAATTTGCGCTGGCCGCCGCGCGGGACCAGGGCGTAATCGGGCGCCACGCAGGTCTGGCCGGCGTTGAAATACTTGCCCCAGGCGATGGTCTTGGCCGCTTCGTCGAGGCTGAAATCGGACGCGATCACCGCCGGCGACTTGCCGCCCAGCTCCAGCGTCACCGGGGTCAGGTTCGCCGCCGCCGCCTGCGCCACCAGGCGCCCCACCGGCGTCGAGCCGGTATAGAACAGGTGATCGAAGGGTTGAGCGCAGAAGGCCTGCGCCAGATCAGGTCCGCCGGGAATGACCGCGACATGATCCTCGGCATACAGTCCCGCGAGGACCTCCTGCAGAAGCTCGGCGGTGCGCGGGGTGAACTCGCTGGGCTTGATCATCGCCCGGCAGCCGGCCGCCAGCGCGGCGGCCAGCGGCGCCAGCGCCAGCTGCATGGCGTAATTCCAGGGCGAGACGATGCCGGCCACGCCCTTGGGCTCGCGGCGCACATAGGCCTTGCCCGGCGCCATGGTCGGGGGCACCGGCTTGCGCTTGGAGGCGGCCCAGCGATCGAGATGCTTGCGCGCATGCTTGGCCGTGGCGATTACGAATCCGGCTTCAGCCACGGCGGTCTCGGCTTTCGAGCGGCGCCCGAAATCAGCGTCGATGGCGGCGGCGAAATCATCGGCGCGCGCCTTGACCATCGCTTCAAGCTTTTTCAGGTCCGCCTTGCGCTCAGGCACAGGACGGTGGCGCTCGGCCTCGAACGCCGCCTTCTGGGCCGAGAAGACGGCCTGCATGCGTGCAATGGCGTCGGTATCGCTCATGGGAAAACCCTTCTTCAGCTGTCGCCGGCGATGATCATGTCGGCCGCGCGCGTGGCGATCATCATGGTGGGAGCGTTGGTGTTGCCGCCCACCAGGCGCGGCATCACCGAGGCGTCCACCACGCGCAAACCCTTCACCCCGCGCACCCGGCATTGCGGATCGGTGACGGCGAGCTCGCCCGTTCCCATCGCGCAGGTCGAGGTGGGATGGTAGAGCGTTTCGGCGTTGGCGCGCACGTGATCGAGCAGCTCGGCGCGCGTGCCGTTGGTGGCTGCGGGCAATTCCAATTCCTTGAATTCGCCGTCAAAGGCGTCGCTCAGAAGCAGGTCGCGGGCGATCTCCAGGCAATCGGTCATCACCTCCACATCCTCTTCGTGATCCATGTAGTTGGGATCGATGAGGACGGGATCGCGCGGATCGGCGCTGGCGAGGCGCAAGCTCCCGCGGCTTTGCGGATAGAGATGGCAGGCATGAACCATCATGCCGTGCCCGGTCATGGTCTCGCGCCCGTGAGGGCTGCCGCGCGCCGGAATGAAGACCAGCTGGATATCGGGCAGTTCCTTCGCCCGGCTGGATTTCACAAAGCCGCAACCCTGCACCGGATTGACCGTGAAATTGCCGCTCCCGGTCAGCGCCCATTGCAGCACGTCGCGGGCGGTGGCGGGGAATTTACGCAAGGAATAACCGATGGATTTGGCCGAGCGGGTGGAGGCGCGCGCCATGATGTCGAGATGGTCCTGCAGATTGGCGCCGACGCCTGGCAGGTCCGCCTCGACGGAAATCCCGTGCTCGCGCAGATGATCGGCCGGGCCTATCCCCGACAGCATCAGCAGCTGGGGCGAATTGATCGCCCCGCCGGATGCTATGACCTCGCGGGCGGCCTCGATCACGCGCACCTCGCCGTCCGCCTCGATCTCCAGACCGATAGCGCGGCCGGCCTCGATCACGATGCGCCGGGCCAGCGCGCCAGTGATCACGGTCAGGTTCGGACGCTTCATCGCCGGGCGCAGGAAGGCGTCCGCCGCTGAACAGCGCTTTGCGCCCTTCTGGGTCACCTGATACGGCCCGAAGCCCTCCTGGCGCTCGCCATTATGGTCGGGATTTTCAGGTATCTGGCGGCGCCGGCAGGCGTCGAAATACATCCCGGTCAGGGGGTTGAGGGGCTCGATGGTCTTGACGTTCAGGGGCCCGCCCCGGCCATGCCAGGGCTCGGCGTGGTTTTCGTTGTGCTCCACGCGCTTGAAGGCTTCCAGCGCCGCGTCGCGGCCCCAGCCCTTGGCGCCGTAGACCTGCTCCCACTCGTCGTAATTCTCCAGCGCGCCGCGCATGTAATGCATGGCGTTGATGGAGGAGGAGCCGCCCAGCGCCTTGCCACGCGGCCAGTAGAGCTTGCGGCCGTCGAGGTGGCGCTGCGGCTCGGTCCAGTAATTCCAGTTGATGGATTCCTCGGTGATCGCGAACTGCAGGAGCATGGGCGTGCGGATCACCGCCTTGGAGTCGCCGCCGCCCGCCTCGATCAGGCACACCGTGACGGACGGATCTTCCGACAGGCGGCTGGCGAGCACGCATCCCGCCGATCCGGCCCCGGCGATGACATAGTCATAAACCGCGCTCACGGCTCGATCCCCCCCTCGCCC
Source organism: Oceanicaulis sp. (assembly GCA_020832735.1). Lineage (GTDB taxonomy): Bacteria > Pseudomonadota > Alphaproteobacteria > Caulobacterales > Maricaulaceae > Oceanicaulis. The sequence continues at coordinate 16,639 of JAFIEB010000012.1, read as the reverse complement.
TGGCCGTCCTCGTCACCGTCCTCGTCCGCCCCGTCCTCGTCCGCCCCGTCCTCTGGCGCACCCTCAGGCGCGCCCTCATCCGGGTCAGAACCGGCGTCTAGCGGCGCGACATGCTCTGCGATGGCGCGGAAGACGGCGGCAGCCTCGGCATAGCGCGTGTCCCAGACCGGATCGCCGGCGTTCTGGGCGATCACCACGCCGCGGCGGCGGTCGACCCAGATATACTGGCCGAACACGCCAGCGGCGAAGAACTCCCCGTCATAGCCTTCAGGCGCCCAGACATGCAGGCCGTAGCCGCGCCCCGGATAGGGCGTCGCGCCCGGCTCCTGGAACGGGGCGTTGGGCCGGCCCGCCATCTCCATGAAACCATCGGGCAGGAGGGCCTGGCCTTGCCAGACCCCGTCCTGGAGGAGGAACTGGCCGAAGCGGGCATAGTCCTCGCTGGTCGCCTGCAGGCAGCAATATCCGATCGGCACGCCGCGTTCGCCCGCCAGGTGCTGCAGCCAGCTGGCCTCGCCCGTCATGCCCAGCGGGGTCCATAATTCACGCTCCACGATCTGCGCCAGCGGCGCGCCGTAAACCGCGCGCACCACCGCCGACAGGACGTGGGTGTTCGGGCTGACATAGTGATTGTCCTCGCCCGGTGCGCGATTGCTGGCGATCCGCCCCACCATGGCGTCCACATCGCGCCCCAGGATGAAGGCGTTGAAGAAGAGCGGGCGCACGTCGGACGGGCGTTCGGGCGAGTATTCCTCATTGAAGTCCATGCCCGCCGACATCATCAGGAGATGGCGCAGGCTCACCGCGCCATAATCGGTTCCGGCGAATTGCGGCGCGTACTGGCCGGCCGGATCGTCCAGGCTCTCGATCAGCCCGTCCTCCAGCGCCTTGGCGATCAGCACCGCGACCACAGTCTTGGCCACAGACCAGGAGGTGAAGCGCGTGTCCGGCCCGGCGCCGTGACGGAATTCCTGCGCGCTCACCACGCCGCCGTGCAGCACGGTCAGGCCCGTAACCTGCGCCTCGTCCAGATAGGCGCCGAGCGCCTTCTCTTCGCCCATCCATTGATAGGACAGCTCCAGCGGCGCAACCGCGCGCTCCAGGGGCGCGGGCGCCCGCGCGGCGATCGCGCTGGAGGGCAGGAAATCATCCATGCGCTGGAAGGTGGCCGGATAGGACGCCGGATCATCGAGCGCACGCACCGAGGCGGGCGAATACGGCGACCAGGGCCGGTAATACCAGGCTGCAGCCGCGATCGCAGCGGCCATTACGAGCGCTGCTGCGCCGATCAAAATACGCTTGAGCATGCATTCCTCCCCATGCGCCCGCCTTGTCATGGCGAGTCGTCACGCACGGGAGTGAACACCTTTCACACACAAAACGCCAGCCGCGCCTCAGGGCGCAGCGATCACCCTGAGCACCGCGCCGTCAGGCGCGTCGGTGAGCACCCACAAAGCGCCGTCCGGGCCGCTGAGCACATGGCGCAGGCGGTCGCCGCGGTCGGCCAGCAGGCGTGTCTCGCGCGCCACGCGGCCCTCGCTGTCAAGCTCCAGCCGGTGCAGCGCGCGGCCAGCCAGCGCCGTCACGTAGAGATCGCCCTTATGCAGGGCGAGCCCGGACGGGGCGATGGACGGGGTCCAGACATGCGCCGGCTCGGGAAAGTCGGGCAGGGTCTCGAAGGGTGAGATGCGCGCGCCGGTATAGTCCGTGCCCCGGCTGACCACCGGCCAGCCGTAATTGACGCCGGGCTCGATCAGGTTGAGTTCGTCGCCTCCGCGCGGGCCGTGTTCATGGGACCACAGCCGGCCGGTGTCAGGATCGAAGGCGAGGCCCTGCACATTGCGGTGGCCATAAGAGTAGATGAACGCCGCCGCGCCGCCCTCGTCACGGAAGGGATTGCCCATGGCGGGCGATCCATCCGGCGCCAGGCGCACAATGGCGCCCAGAAGATCGTCGCGGTGCTGGGCGCGCTCGCGATAGGCGAAGCCGTCGCCGAGCGCCAGGATCAGCGCGCCGTCCGGCTTGAACATCATGCGGCCGCCATAGTGGTGCTCCGTGGACCTGTCGGGGGCGGCCCGGAAGACCGTCTCCCCTCCGGTCAGCGCGTCGCCGTCGAAACGGGCGCGGTAAAGGGCGGGATGATTGGCGGCCGAGGTTCCGGCCGAATAGCTGATAAAGACGGTCCCGCTGGTCTCGAAATCGGGCGCCAGGATGATGTCCAGCAATCCGCCCTGCCCGCCAGCGAACACATCGCCCGGCCCGCCCGCGACGGGTTCGGGCCGCAGGCTCCCGTCGGCATCGATCAGACGCACATCGCCATTGCGCTCGGTGACCAGCATGCGCCCGTCCGGCAAGAAGGCCAGCCCCCAGGGATGGTTCAGGCCCGTAGCGACCACCTCCACCTGATAGGCGTTCGGGTCGGCGTCATCCGGCTCCCAGGTGCGCGGCGGCTCGGCGCAGGCGGCCGCCAGGGCCAGAGCGGCGGGCATGGCGGATAGGGCGGACAGGCGGACCGGATGGATCATGCAAGGCGCTCCCGTATCTGGGCCCGTCAGGGCGGCGCGCGGGCAGGAGGCGGTCTGGCGCATTCCGTTTTCGCCGCGTCTGGTCCATCATAGCCGCAAGACAGCGCGCACGCACCCGCTGTGCGCGAATTGCCGGGGATTTGTGATCATGGGCTTTATCCGCATTGCCGCCGCCTGGCTCGCCGCCACCGCGTTCATGGCGGTGACGGGCACAGCAGCCCAGAGCGCTTTTGTTCTGGCGGGCCTTGCCAAGGCGGGCGCGCCGATCACGCCTGGCGACGCGGCGGGCATGATGCTGGCCGATCTGGCCGGGCTGGCGCCGCTGTATGGCGCGCTGATCGCCATCGCCTTCGTGATCGCGTTTGCTGCGGCCGCGCTCGTAGTGCGCCTGACCGCGCTGCCGCGCGCGCTGGTGTTCGGCGCCGCCGGCCTGACAGCGATGGCGGTGATGCTGGCCCTGATGGAGCCGGTTTTCTTCGGGGTGCAGCCAATCGCCGGCGCGCGCAGCCTCGCCGGACAGGCCGTGCAGGCGTTCCTGGGACTGGCAGCCGGCCTGATTTTCGCCCGGCTAGCGCTGACGCGGGAATCAACTACAGCCTGAAGTAAATAACGGGGGCGCTTTGTGACCTTTACGCCACGCTGGCCCCGGGCGATGTGGCCGCTTTGCCTGACTGCGCGATCAGCGCATGACAATGGCGTAAACCCTGCTTAGGATTTGTTCTGTACGGGAGAACAGCCGGGATATGGCTGCCCCGGCGCTATCATTCAGGGGGAGGAAGCCCAATATGAAACGATTCACCAAAGCGGGCGTGCTAGGCGCGACCGCGCTTGCCGCCGGACTCGTCACCACCGCCGCTCAGGCGCAAGTCGACGTGATCACCGTGACTGCGCAGAAGCGCGAGCAGACCCTTCAGGAAGTGCCAGTCGCCGTCGCCGTCGTAACGGGCGAAACGGTTGAAATGGCGCAGGTGCGCGACGCGCGCGACCTGCAGTTCCTGGTACCGTCTCTGGAAGTGGGTCAGGCCGCCTCGGCGACCAACCAGACCTTCACGATCCGCTCGCTGGGCACCGACACCTTCAACCCGGGCCTTGAGGCCTCGGTGGGCGTGTTCGTGGACGGCGTGTTCATGGCGCGCCAGGGCGCGGCGATCAACGACTTCCTCTCGCTGGAGCGGATCGAGGTGCTGCGCGGGCCGCAATCAACGCTGTTCGGCCGCAACACCCCCGCCGGCGTGATCAGCTTCATCTCCAGGGCGCCGGAATTCGAATTTGCCGGCGAAGGCGAGGTCACCTTCGGCAACTATGAGGGCCGCATCCTGCGCGCCACCCTCACCGGGCCGCTGGTGGACGACAAGCTGGCCTTCCGCATTGACGGCAACCGCAACGTTCGCGGCGGCTTTGTCGAGAACGTGCATGACGGGCGCCGGCTCAATGACCGCGACCGCTGGAGCACCCGCGCCCAGCTGCTCTGGGAAGTCTCCGACAACACCCAGGTGCGCTTCATCGCGGACTATTCGGAGATTGACGAGCAGTGCTGCGCTGCGCCGTTCTTCTTCTACGCCCCGGCCTCGCTGGGCGCGATCCCGGCGCTGGGCGGCACCCTGCTCCCGGCCGATCCGTGGAACTACCAGATCGCTGTCGACAATCCGGTGTTCACCCAGAACCGCAATAGCGGCGTGTCGGCCCAGATCGACCATCAGTTCGACGGCTTCACCTTCACGTCGATCACCGCGTTCCGGAACTATTTCGAGCACCAGAACATCGACGCGGACTTCACCAATCTCGATCTGGCCGGCGACCGCCTGATCACCCAGCGCTACGACACCTTCACCCAGGAGGTCCGCCTGACCTCTGACGGCGGCGGCGATTTCGACTGGCTGCTGGGCGGTTTCTACTATGACAACACGCTGCGCCATAACAACCAGACGCCCTACGGCTCGCAGCTGCGTCCCTTCGCCGACGCACTCACCGGCGGCGCCATCACCACGGTGGAGGGCCTGGTCGGCGCGCCTGCCGGCCTGTTCCTGGGTCAGGGCCAGGGCCTGCGTGAAGAGGACTATGTCTACAACACCCAGTCCTGGTCGGTGTTTGGTCAGATCGACTATCACGTCAATGACCGCCTGACGCTCACGGGCGGCCTGCGTTACACCCGCGAGACCAAGGACATCGTCGCCAATATCGACATCTTCGATCCCTGGTCGGCGATCAATCTGGTCGATCTGGGCGAGCAGGTGATCTTCGCCCAGGCGTTCCAGACCCAGACGGGCCTTGCGCCGACCCCGGCCAATATCGCCTTCTTCGGCGCCAACTTCCCGGCCCAGCTCGCCGCGCTCCAGGCCTTCGCCAGCTCCGGGTCCACCGATCCGAACGTCAACCCGTTCCTGGCGCTGACCCCGCTGCAGTTCAACCCGCCGGCGCCGGGCTTCACCAATGACCGCACCGAGGACAATATCTCGGGCAATCTGATCGCAGCCTATCAGCTCACGGACAACACCAACATCTACGCCAGCTACTCGCGCGGCTTCAAAGCGGGCGGCTTCAACGTCTCGGCCAACGCCGCGCTGACCGGTGTGTTCGAGTTCGAGCCGGAAATCTCCACCTCCATCGAGATCGGCGCCAAGGCGCTGATCTTCGACGGCACCACCCAGGTCAACATGGCGCTGTTCCGCCAGAACCTGGAGGACTTCCAGGCCAATATCTTCACCGGCTCTGGCTTCGGCCTGCAAAACGCCGGCGAAGTGCAGCTGACCGGCTTCGAGTTCGAGTTCTTCTCCCGTCCGTTCGAGCGCCTGATGCTCTCGGGGGGCTTCACCTACATGTTCGAATCGAAGTTCAAGTCCTTCGATTCCAACTCCTGCTATCCGGCTCAGACCGTGGTCGCCGGCATCTTCGCCAGCCCGGGCGACGTGCCCCCGGGCCAGTGCGGACGGTCGATCAACCAGGTGACCGGCCTGCCAGTGACGACGCAGAACTCGTCCGGCCAGGACCGCCAGACGCCGGAACTGACCGCGGTGCTCAGCGCCATGTACACCCAGCCGATCACCGACACGCTGGAAGGCTTCATCCGGGCTGACTATTCCTACACCGGAGAGCGCACGCTGGCGGGCAACTTCAACCCGCAGCGCGCGGTCAGCTCGGTGGAGCTGGTCAACGCTTCGGTGGGCTTCGGCGCCTCTGACCGCTCCTGGCAGATGCAGTTTTGGGTCCGCAATCTGCTGGAAGAACAGTACCAGCAGGGCAACTTCGAATCGGTGGGCCAGCCCGGCTCGATCAACGTCTATCCGGGCGACCCGCGCACTTACGGCCTGACCCTGCGCGCCCGCTTCTAGGCGGCGTCAGGCTCAAGCCTGCACTCATCGCGGGCGGGGGGGTGGCCGCGGCCGCCCGCTTTTCTTTGGGCCCTTGCCCCGTTACCTACACATCTGACGCCACCTGTGGAGACTTCCATGCGCCCTGACGGCCGCCAGCCCGACGCCCTGCGCCCGATCCGGTTTGAAATGGGGTTCAGCCCTTATGCCGAAGGCTCCTGCCTTGTGAAAATGGGCGACACCCATGTGCTGTGCACCGCCAGCGTGGACGAGACCACGCCGCCCTGGCTGCGCGGCCAGGGGCGCGGCTGGGTGACGGCGGAGTATTCCATGCTGCCGCGCGCCACCCATCAGCGCACGCGGCGTGAGGTGAATTCGGGCAAGCCGTCGGGCCGCACCCAGGAAATCCAGCGCCTGATCGGGCGCTCCTTGCGCGCCGCGACCGATCTCAAGGCGCTGGGCGAGCGCCAGATCCTGATCGATTGCGACGTGCTGCAGGCCGATGGCGGCACGCGCACCGCCGCCATCACCGGCGCCTGGCTGGCGCTGAAATCGGCCTGTCTGTGGCTGGTCGAGGAAGAGGTGATCAAAACCGACCCCGTTCACGCCCAGATCGCGGCCGTGTCCGCGGGCATTATCGGCGGCGAGGCCCGCCTGGATCTGGAGTACGAGGAAGACCGGGTCGCTGAAACCGACGCCAATTTCGTGCTCACCGCTGCGGGCGGCGTAGTCGAGGTGCAGGCCACAGCCGAGGACAAGCCAATCAGCCAGGGCGAGTTCGACGCCCTGTTCGCGCTGGCCCGGCGGGGCGTGACGGCGCTGTGCGCGGCCCAGAGCGAGGCGCTCTCGGGCGAATCCAGGTCATAGCCGGAGGCTATCAGCGCGATCCTCATTATTCATGGGGCGCATCGTGATTCGCGCTTGCGAGTTGGGCGATTGAAAGTCATTCTCATCTTCGGCCCTTGCCGGAGACCTGTCATGACCGCTCTTGCCCGTGTCCTGTTTCATACGTGTCCGCCTGTCCGCCTCCCCGGCGCACAGCGCGCCATGCTCAAGACCCTGACCTATGGCCTGACCCATATGGTGGTGGCGATGGCGGTGGTGTTCGCGCTGACCCGCGACTGGCGCGCCGCTCTGGCAGTGGGGCTGATCGAGCCGGTGGTCCAGACATTCGCCTATGTTCTGCACGAGAGGGCCTGGGCGCGCGCGGCGCGTCAGCGCGATGCCCCGGCCTCAGCCTCGCCATCGCACCAGGGGCCCGGCTGACGGAACGGCACGGCCAGGCCGGCGGTCAGGAGATCATCCGACAGGTCTGCGCCGTCCTGTTCGCGCACGATGCGCGCCACCACGCGGCCCCAGAAACTGTCCGGCCCGATCTCGGTGAGCATGACCGGCGCAAACCCGTCGCCGTCAGGCGCGCTCAGCCAGCCGCGGGTGAACTCAGTCGCCTCATGGCCCTTCACGCGCTCGGCCTCACACGCGACGCGGCGGATCTCCGGCGCGTCCACGCCGCGCAGGCGCACGCGAATCTCAACATACTGGCCCGGCCAGGTGTGGGCGCGCACCCCCACCGTGTCGCCATCGACGATGTGCAGGACCTCCGCAGGCACAGGTCCTGGTATCGTCTGCGCCATTGCAGGTTGCGAACACAGAAATATACATGCGAGTAGGGTGGCAAGGGCTCTCATGAGCCCAGCATAGGAAATAATTCACAATCAGGAAAGTCTTATTCAATCAGCGCCGCCGGCCGGACTTGCCGGGTTTTACCGGCGCCGGCGCCGGGGCGAAGGGGCGTACGCGCAGCTTGGTCTTGTGATCGGCCGGACCCTTGGTTCCGTCCGGTTTCAGCCCGCGGAAATAGCCTTTCTGCCACTTCTCCTCCACCGCTTCGGGGTCATGGGTCTTCAGACGGGTCATGAAATCGGAGCGGCTCTCGCGCCAGATATCGAGCTGTTCGGCCGTTTTCGGATCAGCGTGAACACTGCGCAGTTCCGGCTGGACACGCTCGAACAGGTCGCGGCGCACTGGGAACAGATGGGCGATCGCCTCGCCAGCCTCGAAGCGCACCTCGCCGGGGCGTGTGAAGCGCCAGTTCATGGTGAAGGTGTAGGGGCTCCAGTCGGTCTCGATCACGCCGGTCAGCGCCGCGATCCCGTCCTTGGGCTGGTTGACCGGGCCCTGGACCCAGATATTCCAGCCCGGCGGCGTGCGCAGCAGGAAGCCCATCTCGAACGTCAGAACGCCCGAACCAAAATTGGCCATGGCCGAGCCCGGCCGGCCCATGGCCAACGGCTCGTCCAGCACCACCTCCACATCCTCCACCTTCACCCCGCCATTCCAGCGCGCGGTCAGGCCGTGGGGCGCGAACACCTCCCAGCCATGCTGGTTGGCCACCACCAGCGGCAGGCACCGGTAGGCGAAGGATTCAGGGGTGTCGTCCATCCACTGGCGCTTCTGGGAGGCGGGACGGATGGGCGGGGCGTCGGTGGAGAGGGTATGGCAGATGAGCTTCATGGGCTGCACTTGACGCCAAGGCGCGGCGGCTTTCAAGGGCGCCGCCTGCGCACTCGCATTTTCGCCGCGTTTGGACTATACCGCGCGGCCATGAGCACCGCCCTGAACATCGATTTCGCCAACCGTCCCGTGCCCGGCCCGCAAAGCCTGGCCGGCCTGACGCGCGCGCAGCTGCGTGACGCACTGATCGCGCATGCTGGCGTGGACGACAAGAAGGCGAAGATGCGCGCCGATCAGCTCTGGCGCTGGATCTATCATTACGGCGTCACAGATTTCGACGCGATGACCAATGTCTCCAAGGAGTTGCGCGCTGCGCTGAAGACCTGCTTCACGCTGGACCGTCCCGAGATCGTGGAGCGCCTCATCAGCGTGGACGGCACGCGCAAATACCTGATCCGCTTCGCGCCCGGCGTGGAGGCGGAGACGGTGTTCATCCCCGATGTGGGCAAGTCCGGGGCGCTGTGCGTGTCCAGCCAGGTGGGCTGCACGCTCAATTGCACCTTCTGCCACACCGGCACGCAAAAGCTGGTGCGCAATCTGACCGCCGCGGAAATCGCCGCCCAGGTGATGATCGCGCGCGATGATCTGGGAGAGTGGCCGACCTCGAATGAGGACCGGAAGATCACCAATATCGTGTTCATGGGCATGGGCGAGCCGCTGTATAATCTCGACGCGGTCAGCGACGCCATCGACATTATTTCCGACGGCGACGGCATGGCCATCGGCCGGCGGCGCACCACCGTGTCCACCTCCGGCGTGGTCCCGAAAATCCGTGAACTGGGCGAGCGCACCCGCGCCATGCTGGCCATCAGCCTGCACGCCACCAATGACGAGCTTCGCAACGAGCTGGTGCCGCTGAACAAAAAATACCCCATCGCCGAGCTGATGGACGCGATCCGGAGCTATCCCGATCTGTCCAACGCCCGCCGGGTGACGTTTGAATACGTGATGCTCAAGGGCGTCAATGACAGCCCCGCCGAGGCCAGGGCGCTGGTGCGCCTGCTCAGCGGCGTGCCGTCCAAGATCAATCTGATCCCGTTCAATCCCTGGCCGGGCAGTCCCTATGAGTGCTCTGACTGGGAAACCATCGAGCGTTTCTCCGACATCGTGAACCGCGCCGGCTACGCCAGCCCGATCCGCACCCCGCGCGGCCGCGACATCTTCGCCGCCTGCGGCCAGCTCAAGAGCGAAAGCGTCAAGATGCGCGCCAGCGAGCGGATCAGGCTTGAGCGGGCGGGTGAGGAGATAAGGTAGTGGTTTGGAGTGAACGAATTGGCAGAAAAGTGCCGGATAGTAGTGAAATTGAAAACGCATTGTTTCACTATACCACGAATGATGGCGTTTCAGGCATATTAAATAATAACTCATTATTTGCTTCACTGTGCGGAATTTCAAATGATTCTTCAGAAATAGAATACGCAATTAGTGTTATTTATAACATATTTAGACCTCATGCTGAAGAGTACATATATAGCCATGAAAAAATAGGCGACCTGATTTCTGATGGAGCAGATATAACTAGTTTACCACACTCCTATTTAAAATTAATTGTTTGGAGCATGTTAAAAACAAAAAGAATTTTTACCATTTCATTTTGCAAACACAACAACAATCAAAACTATCTCCATGGTTTGTTGAGTCAATGGCGTGGTTATGGTGCCGATGGTGGCTATGCGATTCAAATAAATTATAATAGACTTTGTGAAGCCACAAACAATCTAAATTCAGATGAATTATATTGTAAATTGAAAAAGTGCCAATATGGTCCAAATGGAACTTTTACAGATAATTTGAATTCAAATATCGAGGAGCTTGTTGATAAGTTTAAATTATATTTTGAGTCATACCTTGGCCATCATGTAGGTGAGCAAAATAGGATTCAGCCTTTGCAAGGCTTTTCAGAGGAGCTTTTTAATTCAGTAGTTGAGTCATTGGCATTTACAAAGAGTCCGCACTTTGAAGAAGAAAATGAATGGCGAATTGTTATTTTAAATAACTCAAATAACGAAGTTGGCATTAGAGCGTCTAGGTCTGGATTAACTACATACATTAAATTTCCGGCTGAGGGAGTGATGATAGATTATATTGATCGCATATTGGTTGGGCCGCACCCATCTCAACAACAGCGATGTGACGCGGTTTCGGTATATCTTGATGCGAGAGGGCTCAAAAGAATTTGCGTTGATAAGTCACTAATACCGCTAAACAGTTAGGATGAATCCGATTGGTTATTTCTCCATCTTTATGTGAATTTATCTAATTTCTACGCACGCCGCGCGGCCGCGACATCTTCGCCGCCTGCGGCCAGCTCAAAAGCGAAAGCGTCAAAATGCGCGCTAGCGAGCGGATCAGGCTGGAGCGGGCGGGCGAGACCCCGGCCTGAGCGGCGAAAGCCATGTTTCCTGCGCGCAAAATCACGCTAGACTCAGGTTCATGAGCGTTGCGCCCGTCTCCGTCGATCTGGTGACCGATCCGGTCTGCCCCTGGTGCTGGCTGGGCCTGCGCTACTGGCGCGAGGCGCGCACGCAAACCCCTGACATCGCCACCGAAACCGTGCTGCGCCCGTTCCAGCTGGATGCTGGCGTGCCCCGCGCGGGCGTGCCCTATCGCGATTACATGGCGCGCAAATTCGCCGCCGCCTCGCCCGGCGCGCCTGACCGGTTCAAGGCCATGCGCGAGCATCTCGAACAGGCCGGCCCCGCAGTCGGCATCGTATTCAATTTCGACGCCATCGAGATCCGTCCCAATACGCTGGACGCCCACCGGGTCATCCGCTGGGCCCAGGGCCAGGGTCTGGGCGAAGCCGTGCTGGACCTCATCCACAAGGCGTTTTTCGAGGACCGGCGCGATATCGGCGCGAGCGACGTGCTGGCCGAGATCGCCGGCGAGGCCGGGCTCGACGCCGACACCGTGCGCGATCTGCTCGCCACGGACCGCGACAGCGCGCAGGTTCAGCGCGAGGAGCAATTCTACCGCTCGCTCGGCGTTCAGGGCGTGCCCTGCTTCATTTTCAACGGACGCTTTGCGGTCTCCGGCGCGGAAGCGCCGCAGGTTCTGGCTGACGCCATCGGCAAGGCGGCCCAATCACCGGCGGCGCAAGACTGACCGGACCCCCAGGAGGAGACGGCGATGACGGACATGACGGCGATGACGGCGGCGGGGCTCTATGTGGGCCTCAATATTCTCATTCTTCTGGTGCTGGGCGTGCTGGTCATGGTCCGGCGCAACAAGGCGCAGATCGGCGTGGGCGATGGCGGCGACGAGACGCTGATCCGCGCCTCGCGCGCCCACGGCAATGGCGCCGAATGGACCCCGGCGGCCCTGATCGGCCTGATCGCGGCGGCGTCGCTGGGCGCGCCGGTGATCGCCATCCATGTGCTGGGCGTCATGCTGACCGTGGGCCGCGTCCTGCACGGCTGGGGCCTGTCGCGCAACACGGGCCGCAGCATCGGCCGCATGCTGGGCGCGCTCCTGACCCTGATCACCTATGTCCTGCTGGGCGCCGGCCTCGCCGTCCACGCCCTGATCTGACCGGGCTGCATTGCTCCGTGCGCGTGCGCGGGCTATGTGGCGGGCCATGAGCCAGTCCTCTCAATCGACCCGCGAGGGCGCGCCTGATCCCGGCGCGCTGCTTGATCTTGCCCGCACATTGCGCGACGCCGCCCTGAAGGCTGGCGCCGACGCCGCCGAAGCGGCGGTGAGCGAATCGCGCTCGCTAGAAGCCAGCGTGCGCGAGGGCGCGCTGGAAAGCCTGGAGCGGTCGGAGAACCGCGAGGCGGGGCTTCGCGTCCTTATCGGCCAGCGCCAGGCCGGGGTCAGCTTCTCCGATTTGTCCGATGCCGGTCAGGCGCTGGCGGTGGAGCGGGCGATCGCCATGGCGCGCATCGCGCCCGAAGACCCGTATTGCGGCCTGGTGGAGCCGGACGCGCTCGCCCGGCGCCTGCCGGAGATCGCGCTGTATGAGCCCGCCGCCCTCGACGAAGCGGGGCTGGAGGCCGCAGCGCTGCAACTGGAAGAGGCGGCCCGCGCAGTCAAGGGCGTCGCCATGGTCAGCTCGGCGGGCGCCAGCCTGGGCGCCGGGGCCAGCGCAGCCGCCGCCTCCAACGGGTTCGAGAGCGCCCGGCGCGGCTCGCGCTATGGCCTGGGCGTAGCCGCCATCGCCAGGAGCGGCGAGGCCATGGAGCGCGATTACGATTCCCACGCATCGCGCCGCTTCAGCGATCTGAAGGACCCGCGCGAGATCGGGCGCGCCGCAGGAGAGCGCGCCGTAGCGCGGCTGGGCTCGGGCAAGGTCGCATCAGGCAAGCGCGCTGTGGTGTTCGAGCGCCGGGTGGCGGGCGTGTTCGTTTCGTCCCTGCTGGGCGCCATCTCGGGCCCCGCCATCGCGCGCGGCACGTCCTTCCTGCGCGACCGGTTGGGCGAGCGCGTGTTCGCGGAAGGCGTCGACATCATCGAGGACCCGCTCAAGGACTGGAGCTTCGGCGCGCGCGCCGCCGACGGCGAGGGCGTGGCCTGCAGGCCGCGCGCGCTTGTTGAGGACGGCGTGGTGACCACCTGGCTGCTCAACGCCGCCAGCGCGCGCCAGCTGGACATGCCGCTGACCGGCCATGCCCGGCGCAGCCTGGGCGGACCGCCGGGCGCGGGCGCCTCCAATGCGCATCTGGCGCCGGGCGAAGCCTCGCTGGATGATCTGATCCAGGAGGCCGGCGAGGGTCTTCTGGTCACCGAGATGTTCGGCCCTTCGCTGAACGCCAATACCGGCGACTGGTCAGTGGGCGTGGCCGGTTTCGCCATCGAGGCCGGCCGGCGCGCCGGGCCGGTCAGCGAAGTCACCGTGGCGGGCAATCTTCTGGATATCTACGCCCGGCTGATCCCCGGCGCGGACCTGGAGTTCGACAGCGCAGTCAATGCGCCGAGCGTGCTGGTGGAAGGCCTGTCGGTTGGCGGGCGCTGAGGACGACCGGCAGCTGATTGCACGCGCCGCCCGCGATGCGGGCCAGCTGGCGCTGGCCTTCCGGGCGCGCGGGCTGAAATCCTGGGACAAGACGCGCGGCGATCCGGTCAGCGAGGCCGATCTCGCCGCCGATGCGCTGCTCAAGGAGCGCCTGATCCCGGCCCGGCCCGATTATGGCTGGCTGTCTGAAGAGACCGCCGACGACAGCTCGCGCCTCAGCGCCGCGCGCAGCTTCGTGGTTGACCCCATTGACGGCACCCGCGCCTTCCTCAAGGGGCGGCCGGAATTCGTGGTCTCGATCGCGGTGATTGAGGATGGCGCGCCCCTGGCCGCCGCGATCTACGACCCCTCCACCGAACGGCTCTGGGACGCGGTGCGCGGCGCGGGCGCGCGGCTGAACGGGCGGCCGGTGCGCATCAGCAATCATGACGCCATCGCCGGCGCGCGCCTGTTGGGCGATCCGGGCAAGCTGACCGCCCTGCGCGATCTGGGCGCCACCGCCGCCACGGTGAATTCCGCCGCCCTGCGTCTGGCGCTGGCCGCTTCGGGGCTGTTTGACGGCGTGGTGGCGGTGCGCCCGAAATGGGACTGGGACCTCGCCGCCGGTCATCTGCTGATCACTGAGGCGGGCGGGCTCATCACCGACCGGACGGGCGCGGCCTTGCGCTATGACCGGGACACTCCGCGCCAGCCGGCGCCTCTGGCTGCTGGCCCGGCGCTTCACGCCTTGCTATTAGAGCGGCTCGCACAGGAAAAAGAGCTATGAGCCAGACACAGTCTCCCCAATTGCTGCATCTCGTGATCGGCGGCGAGTTGAAGGATCTCGGACCGGACGCCCATGAATTCAAGGACCTCTCCCAGGTCGAATTCGTCGGCGCCTTTCCCAGCTATGAGGCGGCCCGCGACGCCTGGCGGGCGGCGTCCCAGAGCACGGTGGACAACGCGCACATGCGCTATTTCGTGATCCACGCTCACAAGCTGCTTGATCCGGGCCGGAGCGGCCGGTCCTGACGGCCCCGGACGCCTCTGCGCCGCCGCACCGGCCAGCCTCGCGCGCCCTGGCCGTGCGGCTGTGGCGCGACTGGATGCCGGGGCGCTACGCGCTGTTCGGCTGGGGCGTGGTGCTGTCGCTGATCACCGCGGCGGCCGGTTCGTCCTATGCCGGTGCGGTGCACCTGGCCAGCCAGATGATCGAGGCCGCCGATCCGCGCGTGCTGTGGGCGGCGCCGGCCCTGATCGGCGCGCTCGGCGTCGTCCGCGCCGCCTCGCTCTACGGCCAGACCATCGCCACCAACCGGCTCGCCCTGTCGATCATGCGCGACCTGCAGAGCGCCATGTACGCCCGTCTGGTCGCCGCCGACTTCTCCCGCCTGCAGGGCGAGGCGACCGGCTCGATGATCTCGCGCTTCACCAACGACATCACCATGCTGCGCGAGAGCCTGGTGCGCGCGGCCAACAATCTCACCCGCGATCTGTTCATGGTCATTCTGGGCATCGCCTGGATGGTCTGGATCGACTGGATACTGGCGCTCTACGTGCTGGTGGTGCTGCCGCTGGTCGGCCAGCCCGTGCTGCGCATCGGCCAGGCGATCCGCAAGCGCGCCGACGCGGTTCAGGCCCAGGCCGGGGACGTGACCAGTTTTCTCGACGAGAGCCTGTCGGGCGCGCGGGTGGTCAAGAGCTTCACCCTTGAGACCTATGTCAACGCCCGCGCCCGCGCCCGCTTCGCCGAGCGCTTCCGCCTGCTCCTGTCGATGATCCGCCAACGCGCGCGCATCGAGCCGCTGATGGAGATCGCCGGCATGATCGCCCTGGCCGGGGTGTTTGTGATCCTGGGCTGGCGCGCGGTGCAGGGCGAGGCCGGGATCAGCTCGCTTCTGGGCATTATCGCGGCGATTCTGGTGGTCAGCCCGGCGGCGCGCGCGCTGGCCTCTCTGGCGGGCGTGGTGCAGGAAGGCTTCGCCGTGCTCGACCGGGTGTTCGCCCTGATCGACGAGACCGACAGCGTAACCGAGGCGCCCGGCGCCCCGGCCCTGAAGCTGTCGGGCGGCGCGCTGTGCTTTGAGGATGTGCGTTTCGGCTATGACGGCGCGCGCCCGGCGCTGGACGGCCTTACGCTGGAGGCGCGCGCTGGCGAGACCGTCGCGCTGGTCGGACCGTCCGGATCGGGCAAAACCACGCTCCTGAACCTCGCCGCCCGGCTCTATGATCCTGATGCGGGCCGGGTGCTGATCGACGGCCAGGATATCCGCGCCGCCTCGCTGTCCAGCGTGCGCGGGGCGGCGGCGCTGGTCAGCCAGGACATCACCCTGTTTGACGACACGGTCGCCGCCAATATCGCGCTGGGGCGCCTCGATGCGGACCGCGATGCGGTGATCGCCGCCGCCCGGGCCGCTGACGCCCACGACTTCATCATGGCCCTGCCCGGCGGTTATGACGCCCCGGTGGGACCCAAGGGCAGCCAGCTCTCCGGCGGCCAGCGCCAGCGCATCGCCATCGCCCGCGCCATCATGAAAGACGCGCCGATCCTTCTTCTGGACGAAGCCACCTCCGCCCTCGACGCCGAGGCCGAGGCGCGCGTGCAGGCGGCGCTGGAACGCCTGGCCGAGGGGCGCACCACGCTGGTCATCGCCCACCGCCTGTCCACCGTGCGCAAGGCCAGCCGCATCTATGTGCTGGATTCCGGCCGCATCGCCGAACAGGGCGATCACGCCAGCCTCAGCGCCGCCGGCGGTCTCTACGCCCGCCTCAGCGCCCTGCAGCTGCGCGAGGGGTAGCCCCTCTACTCCTCCAGCCTTCTGACGGCTTCAAGCCGGGCCGCTTCCCGATCATGGCGCAGCAGCGCTTTCAGGCTCTCCGCCTCGGCGCGGATGGCATCCTCGAACGCGCCGGGCTTGCCGGCCGCCTGCGCCTGTTCCAGCAGGGTGAGCGCTTCATCGCCATGGGCGTACGGGTCGGCAGCGATCAGGGCGATGGCGAAGTGGAAGGTCAGGGAGGGATCATCCCCGGCGCGGGCGGCGGCGGCGCGATAGCGCGTCAGACCTTCGCTGGCGTCCGAACCGAACAGGCCCGGCCGGCCCCGGCGCGCCACCTCCATATGCCAGGCGCCCAGCATGGCTTCGCCCCAGGGATCGTCCGGATCCAGGCTGATCGCGGTCTCGATATGGCGCCGGCCGTCCTGGGGCAGGCCCATCAGAGCCGCGCGCACCGGGCTGACATAGCGCGCTTCAAAGCCCAGCGCGGCGGCCAGGCGCAGATGGGCGGGCGCATGATCGGGATCAGCCGCGAGCGCAGCGCGGGCGAGCGCCTGGGCGCGCCGGGCGGCGTCGCGCCGCTCC
>JAFIEB010000001.1 GCA_020832735.1 Oceanicaulis sp. | reverse complement strand
CCAGAGCGCGGCCTCGGGATCGTCCACCGCTGTGATGGGCTGGGCGCGGGCCTGGGGCTGGATGTCAGCCGTCAGCCGGCGAATAAACGCGCCGGGCTCGCACAGCACGACCGGGGGCGCGCGCCAGTCGGCGCGCGCAATGGCGCTGGGGGCAGGCGGAAGCGGGGCGGTCATGACGGAGGTCCTTAGAGATGCCCGTCTGTCATAGCCTGCCCGGCGGTGCGATGCCCGTGAAACCGCGCGGCAGGGTGAATGCCCGGTTTACGCTGACCGGCCGGTTCAATCCTCGATTCGGAAATACAGCCCGGCCTTGCCGGTCAGGCGCGCAATCCCCGCCTCGCGCAGCGCCGGGGCGGGCGTCCACACGCCGCCGGGCGTGTCATCGCGGCTGACATCGTTCGCCAGCGCCAGGGCGCACTCGGTGATCATGCGCGAGGTGGAGCCATATCCGGGATCGAGATCCCCGCCGGACACCGCAGTCAGGCGCTTGCCGTCAGCCATCTGCCCGGTGAACATGATCTGATAGTGACCGGCCTCGCGCTCCTCGCGCGACGGGCCTTCGCCCGGCTTGGGCGGATTGTCCGCCATGGACCGGTCCCTGGCGACATGGTTGGCCATCGCCTCGCCCTGTTCGCCGGGGCCGGTCAGCAGCATCTCGTCATAAACGAAGTCCGTCCCGTAGAGATGGCCCAGCAGCTGGTTGGAGCGGTGGATATTCTTGGTGTTGATGGCCGCCATGATGAAGGGCGCCGACCAGCTGCCCAGATCCTCTTCATAGACCGGCTTGGCGCCGTGGGGCTGGTCGGGGCCGCGAAAGCCCGGGGTCAGGGAGAAGGGGTCTTTGAGCCAGTTGATCACTTCGGGCTCGCGCGCGGCGCGGGCCATGGTCTCGGCAAAACTCGCCGCCGTGCCGCCGGAGAACGTGCCCTTCATCTTGCGCACCCGGCCCTTGACCCGCGTGATGGGCTGGCTGCTGCGCGCAATCGCCTCGCGCTGCAGGAAATAGACGCCCAGATCAAAGGGAATGGAATCAAACCCGCACGACAGCACGATGCGCGCGCCCGAATCGCGGGCCGGGGCGTCATATTTGCGGATGATGTCGTGCATCCAGGCCGGTTCGCCGCACAGATCGACATAATCGGTCCCGGCCCCGGCGCAGGCGGCGACCAGCGGCTCGCCGAAATTCTGGTACGGGCCGACCGTGGTGATCACCACTTTGGTGCGCGCGGCCATGGCTTTCAGCGAGGCCGCATCGCTGCTGTCGGCGGTGATCAGCGGGGTCTCGTCCGGCGCGCCGATCTCGCTGCGCACCGCAGCCAGCTTGTCAGCCGAGCGTCCCGCCATGGCCCAGCGCACGGAACTTCCGTATTGCTGGTGGAGGTATTCGGCGACTAGGCGGCCGGTGAAACCGGTGGCGCCGAAAACGACAACGTCAAACTCACGCTGGCTCATGAACTCTCTCTGCTGGCTGGGATTGGTCTGATTGTGTGTGGATGGCGCTCATGGTTTCACACATGGCGCGCCGCGAACAGCCCGCATCTGCGCGCATCGAGCCCAAGAAAAACCCCGGATCAGGACGATCCGGGGCGCAAGGTGCGGGTTGGTGCAGATAGGGTTCAGTTCGGCGTGCGCGTGGAGAAGGTTGCGGCGTTGCCCACGGCGGTCGCGGAACTGGAGATGAAGGGCGTGTAGCCGGGCGAATTGATCTGGGTGCGGGCCGTCACCGGACCCGAATTGGTCTGGTTGATATTGGCGGTCAGCCCCACCGGGCAATCGGCGCAGATATAGCCTGACTGGGCGTTGCCGATGGCCGAGGCCGAAACCACCAGCCCGCCGCCCACGCCCGAGCCGCCATTATGCCCGCCGGTGAAGATCGCCTCACCGGTCACCGCGCCGGTATTGACCTGGCCGATCCCGCTATAGGCGTCGGCGCCGATATTGGAGACCAGCGCGTTATTGCCCACGCCATGGGCGCTGATCGCCGCGACGCCGTTGGAGAACTCGCCCAGATTGACCACCGTGCGCGCCGTGACGTCGCCGGTATTGGTCTGCGCGCCCTGAAGGTGGGCGTAGCCCCAGTCATTGGTGATGACGGCCGTGTTGCCCGCCGCTTCGGTCGCCGCGGTCAGTCCCCAGCGCACGTCGCGCGCGGTGATCTCGGTTTCGGCCGTGACCGTCCCGGTCTGGGACTGGTCGATATGGGCGATCGGATTGGCTTCATAGCCCGAAACCTGAAGGCTGTTGCCCGCAGCCTGCACGGCGGCTGCCACATCCTCGATGCGCGCATTTTCCGCGTCCAGCCTGGCGCCGGCATAGGTCTCGCCGTCAGCGCTCTGGGTCAGGTTGATATCCTGATTGCCGTAGGCGGCGCTGACCTCGACCGCATTGGCGCTCGCCGTAGCGGTCTGGATCACGTGGGCGGTGTAGTCGGACACGCGCAGATCGGACAGGGCGCTGACGCGCGTTCCGGCGCCGGCGCTCTGCTCCAGATCCATATCCAGATGATCGCTGGACTGGATGGTCACGCCATTACCCTGGGCGCTGGCGCCGGAAATGATCCAGGACCAGATGTCGTCCGCCTGCACGCGCGAGACGGCGTCCGCGCTGCCGGTGAAGGTCTGGGCGCCGGTCACGGAGGTCCAGTCGGTCACAAAGCCGGTGGCGGCGTTGGCCTGGACCAGGGCGGTGGAGTTCACCGATTCGCCCACCCCCACATTGACCTCGTCAGAGGCGGTGTTGGCGTCCGAATTGGTCTGCTCCAGCGTGACCTTATTGGTAGGTTCCGCGAAGCTGGCTGCGGATATCAGCGTCGCGGCGCTGGTGCCCGCGATCAACACTCGTGCGAGCCTGGACATAGGGAGCCTCCGTGGGGGCGTAGCGGGTGTGAAGCTGGACGCCGCCCGTGACGTTGGACGGACCCAGCGGGTCGTTATAGGCGCAGACCCGGTCCGGGCTGACGCCGTACAGCGTTGAAGTCATTTCCAGCACGGCGCGCTCGATCACCGAGCGCACGGCCAGCTGGACCGGCTCCAGCGAGCGGCCGCCGGCGGACACGTCCACCACGGCGTCGCCGAAGAAGGCGAACACGCCAGCCGACAGTTCGCGGCCGATGATCTGCTTCTGGTAGGAGACCACGTCGACCACTTCGAGCGTGCGCGAATCGATCAGGCGCAGGTCGAGACCCACATTCATCACGTACACGCGGCGCGAAAACACGCCCGCCGGGCTGGAGTCGACGCGGTCGCCCGCGAACAGGTCCTGGCCGTTGGAGCGGATATTGGCGTTGAGCTCGGTGATGCCGCCCACCAGATAATAGTCCGAGCCCGGGATCGAGCCGGCATAGATCTGGCGGAAGCCCTGATCTTCGCTCTCGTCGGTGATCAGCTGGTTGTTGGCGTAGCGCAGCTCCAGCTCGGCCACCGAAGTGTCAAAACGCTCCACCAGGCGGGCGCCGGCCTTGGACAGGGCGCTGATCGCCATCAGCGAGGCGCCCTGGGTGACGCGCGTGCCGCCTTCGGGCGCGAGCTGGCCGGTATAGTCGGCGATGCGGCCGACCGCGATGCGCGGCGCGGCGCGCCCGGCGCCGCGGGCATGGCCGGCCATGCACACCAGAGCCTGGGAATAAGGCGTCGGATTGGGCGTGACCGGCGCGCCGCCCGTAGGCGTGGCGTACAGCCCGTCCGAGCCGGACGTGCTGGTCGCGCAGGCGGTCACGGTGAGCGCTGAAACCGCAGCGGCGAAAAGGGTGCGCAGCTTAGTCATTGTCGCTGTCCCCCGATTGCGCGGCTTGTCCGGCATTGGCCGAGACCTGCCCGTTATTGGTCTGGCGGCTGTTGACCACCACGGTGTTGTAATTGCCGTTGACCACCACATTGAGCTGGTTGCCGATGGCGGTGGCCTGATGGAAGCCCAGATGCCCGCCGGCGCCGCCGCCAAGCGAACCGCCGACCCCGCCGGAGGCGAAGGCGCTGGCCTGGGCCGAAACGCCGACCCCGGTCTGGATCACGCCATTGATCACCACGCGGTTGCCTGCGCGGCTGCGGGCGCCCTGGAAGGGCTGGGTCGCCTCGTGATGGGCCTGGCCATAGGGCCGGTTCCATTCAGAAGGGTTGGAGCCGGGCGCCTGGGCGCTGGCGGCGGCTGCGCACAGGACGCAGCCGAACAGAGAGGCGGAAAAGGCTACAAGGGGGCGGGCCATGGTGTATGTGTCCTCTTTGAAGACGTTTCGCCCCGATGGGTGCAATGGGCGTGCCACGGCCCGGCAGACTCTGCGAGGACCCCATATGAGCGATCCTGGACAGGACGCCCCGAACCCGCCGCGCGCGCCCCGTCAGCCGGTCTTCAACGCCATGTCTCCGGCCATTCTGGCGCTGGCGCTGGTGATCGTCGCAACGCAGACGCTCGACTGGTGGTCGACAGCCCATGGCGACGCCGGCTTCCACAATGCGCTGGTGGAGATCGCGGGCGTGCGCACCGGCGCCGTGGCCGAGCGCATGGGACCCGGGCCGCTGGGCGGGATCGTCCCGGCCTTCGCTCATGTGTTCCTGCATTTCGGCTGGGTGCACATGCTGCTCAATCTGGGCGTCGTGCTGGCGTTCGGCTCGGCGGCCGCGCGCCCGTTCGGGCCGGGCCTGCGCGGCGCGGCGGGCTTTTTCGCATTCTTCTTCGCTTGCGCGGGCGCGGGCGCGGGGCTGCACCTGCTCTTTCATCTCAATGAAGCCAGCGTGATGGCCGGCGCCTCCACCGCCGCCATGGGGCTGTGGGCGGCGGGCGGCTGGGCCCAGGGCGGCCGCACCGGCATGCTGCGCCTGTCAGTCCCGCTGCTGGGCCTGCATGTGGTGATGGTGCTGGTTGACCCGTGGCTGAACCTGCCCATCGCCTGGACCGGCCATATCGGCGGCCTGCTGGTGGGGATGATCGCCTATCCCGCTTTCGTGCGGGTGTTCGCGCGGCGCTAGAGCATTTTCAGCGAAAGCGGGGACCGGATTCGCGGTTCGAAAATGCGATAAACCAAGAGACTAGAACAATCGGTCCAGCCGGTCCTCGCCGTCGATTTCCAGCCCCTTGATCACCGCGGCGCCCGAAGCGTTCACCGACACGATCAGGCGCAGGCGCGCCTCGTCGCGCATGTGCTCAAGCGCCAGAGCGTCGTCCCGGCTGGCGTAGTAGCGCTCCAGATTATAGCGGATGGTGACGCGATGGCGCCGCGCGCCGGATTCGCGGACGCCGGACTCGTCCCCCCACGCGGCGGCGTCCCGCAGGCTGTTCGAAAAGAGCACCTTGCCGCGTATCGCCACGCCCTCGCGGGGATGGCGGTCATGCACGCTCACGGCTTCCCAGGCGCCTGTCTCGTCCTGGCGCAGGGCGACATAGATGGTGTCGCCGCGCGCAAACCGTCCGGGCGCATCGGTGAGGTCTGTCACGTCGAGCCGGTGCAGCGGGGTTTCGAGGGTGGCGTAATGGCCCAGCAGAAGATCGCGCGGATCGACCGGGACCATGTCCAGGCGGATCTCGGTCCCGGTGGCGCGCTGGAGGGCGTGGCCGCCGGCCATGGCGATCAGCACGCCGGTCATGGCCAGCGCGATCAGGATCAGGCGCATGGGGCGGGTCATGAGGGCGCCTGCGTGCCGGTCTGGCGGCGCGCCCAGCGTCCGATCAGGACCGACAGTGCGATCAGCAGCAGGCCGCCAATCAAGAAGAAGGCGGCGGTGTTGAGCAGGTCACCGAACAGGCGCGTGTAAACATATAGCGATTGCAGCGCGAACACCGTGACGCCCAGCGTCCCGGCGAACCGGCGCCCCGGCGCGGCGCCGGCGATCACCAGGGCGGCCGCCCCGGCATAGACCGCCGCGCCCAGCAGGAGGTCGGCGGCCAGCGCGTCCAGCGGCAGGAGCGGGAACAGGGCGATGAAGCCGCCAGCGGCCGCCAGGCCCGCTACGGCCACTGGCGTCAGCGAACCTGCGCGCAGGCGAAGGGCCAAACCGGCTGCGATCACCGCCCCGGCGGCCCCGGCGATCAACCCGTAGCGTATCAACGGCGCGCCTTCGGCCTCGCCGGCCCAGCCGCCGGCGCCCTGCAGGGCCAGCGCGCCCAGGGCGGCGGCCGTGGCGGCCCATCCTGCGAGCACGTCCGCGCCCTCATGGCCCCGGGCGCGGGCCAGGCTGGCGGCTATAGCCAGCGCGCCCGTCACCAGGGTGAAGGCGGCGGCGCCAAAGCGCGCATCCAGGACCGCCTGGCCCAGCACTTCAAAGAGCATGTGCCCGGTCCATACGATCAGCCCGGCGGCCAGCAGATGCAGTGTGGCCGCCGAGTGCAGCCGCACGGCGGCCAAAGCGGTCGCCGCCCACAGAGCCAGATAGGCCCAGACCGGGCCCGGCGCGAACGGATTGCCCGCCTCCATCCCGGCCCACAGCGCGCCCAGCCCCGCCGCCAGAATCAGGACGGGGCGGGAGGGAATCGCGATCGCGGTGATCAGCGCGCCGGCCGCCCATATGAGCACGCCGGTATTGCGGAAGGCGCTGATATTGAAGGTCTGGGCGGTGAGCATGATCGCCGCCCCGAACAGCGCCGCGCCCAGCAGCGCCAGGGCGTGGCCGAGCGCGGCGTTGGACCGGGCGAATGCGGCCGCAGCCCCGCCATAGCTGGCGCACAGCGCGGCGATGATGATGGCGAATCGCGCCAGGCGGGGCAGCTCGTTCCAGTTGGCCGCGACAAAGCTCAGCGCCGCCAGGCCCAGCAGCACCGCGCCGAGAATCGCCGCGGCTCCGGCCGCGTTCCAGCGCCTCTGCGGGCGCGCGGCGCTGGACAGGATCGCCTCCCGGTTCCCGGCCGGGACCAGCCCGTCGGCGATCCAGCGGTCGAGATCGCGCGCCAGGCGCTTGAGATATCCGTCGGTCACAGCGCCCCCTGGCGTCCTTGCGGCGCGTTTGCGCACCGGTCTGTCTTGGGGCATGATCCTAGCCGATTGAGGCGCCTTGAAGGAGGCGAAAATGACCGCAGCCCGGATTCTCGCCCACAAGGGCGACGAGGTGTTCACTGTCAGCCCGGACGATACGCTGGAGGAAGCGACGCGATTCCTGCGCGAGCGCAGGGTGGGCGCGGCCGTGGCGCTGGACGGGCAGGGGCGGCCCATCGGGGTGTTTTCCGAACGCGATCTGGTGCGCGCCGTGGCCGAGCAGGGCGCAGGCGCGCTGACGCAGAGCGTGGCCTCTGTGATGACCCGCGCGCTGATCACCGCCAGCCCCGGCGCCGATGTGGACGAGCTGATGGGCCTGATGACCGACCGGCGCGTGCGCCATGTGATCATCATGGAGGACGGCCGGATGGCCGGCCTGGTGTCGATTGGCGATGTGGTCAAGCGCAAGATCGCCGAGGCGGAAGCCGAAGCTGAGAATCTCAAGGCCTATATCGAAAGCGCCTGACGCCCTGTCCGGGCAGGGCGTGGCCGCGCCAGGGCGCTGAGCGGCCTGCAAAATTTCCGTCACAAGGGCTTGCCCCCGCCGGGAAGGGGGGATAAACACCGCGACCTCGGCAGGCGATTGCTTCGTCACCGGGCGCTGCGGAACCCGCTCTTGAGCGTTTTCCTCTTGCGCACGGAAACGAAGCGCTTCATAATGCTGAGCCTCTCCGCTTCGGACGGGAGTTCATATTCGGCGTGAAGACCGCGCCGGAAAAGGGTTTTATCGCCCTTTTTCGTCTGGTCGCTGGCGCTGATGACGGCTTCGTTCGGGCGGTTGACATGGGGAGCGCTGATCAATAGATAGCGCCCTCCGCGTTCTGGGGCGGATCGCTGGGAAGGAATTTCCGGCGCGCTGCACAGAGGCGATTGACACTGGAGCGGGCCGTCAGTAGACACCGCGCTCGTTGCAGACCGGGTGGCCCGACAGGGCGGTTCGTGGCGGAAAGACCGGGCTTGAAGCCCGCCTGGACGCCGGCTCTTTGACATTGTTGGATCATTGGAAAGAGAAACGCAGGCGGCGGCGCTCTGCGGACGCAACAGCCCATTGGGCGAGGGCGTCCACCGAGACGACGTTTGCTTACGTTTCTCAATAGGTGTGGAGAATTTGAAATGGCTTTTAGCCAAATCAGTCTCCGTCACTTTGAGAGAACAACAGCGAGCTAAGTCGAATCAACCTGAGAGTTTGATTCTGGCTCAGAACGAACGCTGGCGGAAGGCTTAACACATGCAAGTCGAGCGCGCCCTTCGGGGCGAGCGGCAGACGGGTGAGTAACGCGTGGGAACGTACCTTTTGGTTCGGAATAGCCCCGGGAAACTGGGAGTAATGCCGAATAAGCCCCTCGGGGGAAAGATTTATCGCCAAAAGATCGGCCCGCGTCAGATTAGCTTGTTGGTGAGGTAATGGCTCACCAAGGCGACGATCTGTAGCTGGTCTGAGAGGATGATCAGCCACACTGGGACTGAGACACGGCCCAGACTCCTACGGGAGGCAGCAGTGGGGAATCTTGGACAATGGGGGAAACCCTGATCCAGCCATTCCGCGTGGATGATGAAGGCCTTAGGGTTGTAAAATCCTTTCAGCAGGGAAGATAATGACTG
>JAFIEB010000129.1 GCA_020832735.1 Oceanicaulis sp. | reverse complement strand
CGGCGCGCCGGGCGCATCAGGCGCAGGCCGGGGCGCGGCGGGCTGGGCCGCAGGCGCACGTTCGCGCACCGCCACATCCGCGCCGGCGGCGGGCCGGGCGGACGCCGAACCGAAGGACTTCGGACCGTCAGATGAGCCAGGCGGGCGCTTTCCGAACATGACGCGGCGCTTCAACCTTTCGAGAACAGGGATCCGAACAGGGATTTGCGGCGGACCGGGGCAGGCGCGCGCCCGGCCAGCAGGCTGGCCAGATGGGCGAAGCCCTCGGCCGGGCGTGATTTGGGATCGACCTCGCCGATCATCTGGCCGTTATTGGCCGCCTTGCCGAACAGGGCGGGGTCGAACGGCAGCACCAGCACCGGCGCAGCGCCCAGCGCATCGGAGAAGTCCTTGAGCGGGATGTCCGGCTTTTTCGGGCATCCGGCCATGTTCACCACCACCTTGGGCGGCTCGTCATTGGGCCGGGCCTGGCGCACCAGGTCGAACAGGTTCTTGGCGTTGCGCAGGCAGGCGAGATCGGGCGTCACCGTGACCACCACATGATCGGCCGACAGGAGGGTGCGGCGCACCCAGGGGCTCCAGGCGTGGGGCACGTCCAGCGTGATGAACGGCGCCTGGCGGCGCACCTTCTCCAGCACCTGGTCAAAGGCGTCGGCGTCAAAATCCCAGTCACTCTCAAGCGTGGCCGGCGCAGAAAACAGCGACAAACGCTCGGTGCACTTGACCAGCAACCGGTCCAGCAGGGCGTCGTCCAGCCGGTCGGGCTGGGCCAGCGCCTCGGCGATGGTCTGGGCCGGGTCCTGATTGAAATCGAGTCCCGCGGTCCCGAAGGACAGATCGAGATCGACCAGCACAGCATCGGTGCGCAGCGACTCGGTGAGATGCCAGGACACATTGTGCGCCACGGTGGACGAGCCCACCCCGCCCTTGGCGCCGACAAAGGCCAGCGAGCGCCCGGCAAAGGGCGCGTCAGGATCGAGGAACAGGCCCGAAATAGTCTTGATCAGGTGCAGCGGCGACATGGGCGGCACCAGATATTCGCTCACGCCCCGGCGCATCAGCTCGCGATAGAGCGAGATGTCGTTAGCCGCGCCGATGATCACCACCTTGGTGTCGGCGTCGCAAACCCCGGCCAGCTCGTCGAGCTGGGCGAACAGTTCGCGCCCGCGCATGCCGGTCTCGATGATCAGCAATTCAGGCGTCTGGGCGTCGTGGAAGCGCTCAATGGCGCCCGCCAGCCCGCCCAGCTCCACCGTCAGGTGAGCGCGCGACAGGCGACGATCCGCGCCGGCGTGATGGATGAGCTGTCCGGTTTCGGGCCGCTCGCAGAAAGCATGGATGGCGATGCGCGGCACGGGCTGGTGCAGCAGCGCGTCATCTTCCTGGCCGCCGACCTCGCCATAAAGCCCGCCTTCCACGGCCGCCAGGCCAGGCGCCGCGCGCATGGCGGCGGCGGGCGGCTCATGGGCCGGGGCCGCGAAATCCGCGGCGGGCTCGGAATCAAACCGGTCATCGCCAGGCGCCTGATTGGCCTCGGCCAGGCGCGCCCCGAACGGGCGCTGGCCGCCAGCCTCGGGCGCAGGCTCTGCGGCGGGACGGGCCGCCGCCTGAGGCGCGCGCGCATCCTCGCCGAGCATGCGCCGCTCGACAGAATCTGCATCCAGGAAAGGATCGTTGGAGTCCGCAACTTCCAGCTCGGCGTCCAGAAACTCGTCGCCGGCTTCGAAAGCCTCGTCCTGGAAGGCGTCAGCGTGCCTGACCATGGATCGGCTCCCTAATTGCCCACCGCGGTTGAGACCGTTCCGCTCTCATCCGGGCCGCGCTGGCTTGAAGTGGACTGGCCCTGACGGTAGCGCTCGAACACGGTTTCGCGCCGCGCGGCGTCCGGCGCCGTCATCGTGCGCGCCGCGACCAGATCGCGCGGATCGGCCACCTGGGCGGCCAGATTGGCGGCGGTGGCGCAGCCGAATTCCGGCCAGGAGCGGCCCGGAGGCGCGTTGCGCAGGTCCGGCCAGCTTCGGTCGCAGGACGGCACGCTCGCCTGGTAGCGGGTGAAGGAGAAAATGATCGGCGCGGTGGAGCGTCCGCGCGCGTCATAGGCGCCGCCGGCGATCGAGCGCCAGTCCAGCCCGTGGGCGAACAGCTGGGCGCGCGCATCGGCGATCACGGCGATCGCGGCGTCCCCGCCCGGCGCGTTCTGGGGATAGGAGATGACCAGCGGCCCGTGGCCGCGCGCCTTGAACTCGTCCGCGACCGACGCCAGCAGCTCCAGCTGGGCCCAGGTCAGGCCATTATCTCGCGCGTCAAAGGCCATCTCCACGCGCACGGTTTCCGGTGCGGCGCTGGCCTGCGGCAGGGCGCGCGGCTCATGGCCCGCACATGCGCTCAGAACAGCGGCTGCGGCCAAGGCTGAAAACACTCGCAAGGCTTGCATGACCATCACTCCAGCACAAAGCCCACCGGGCCGGTCCAGCCGCGTCCGTCCACCTGCGCGCCTGGCGCAGCGTAGACGCGGTTCAGGCGCCCGAGGATCAGGTTCGAGGCCAACGAGGCGGCGACGAAGCCCTCGCCGGGCTCCTCCAGCGCGCCGGGATTGACCGGGTCGACCAGGTAGGGGGTGACCAGCACCACCAGTTCGGTCTCGTTGTTGGCGAAATCGCGCGAGCGGAACAGCGCGCCCAGGACCGGCAGCCGGTCAATGCCCGGCACCGCGTCCATGGCCTGGCGCGTCTCTTCCTTGATCAGGCCGGCGATCACCAGGCTGCCGCCCGAGGGCAGCTCCACCGTGGTCTGGGTGCGGTTGACGCTCAGCGCCGGGATGGTCATGCCGCCGGTCGTACCGATGACATTGCCCTGGCCGTCAAATTGCGGCGTGGCGCCCAGCGAGATCGCGCCCTCATTGGACAGTTCCGACACTTCGGTGGAGATGCGCAGCGAGATGCGCCCTTCGGACAGGACCACCGGCGTAAAGCCGAGCCCGACGCCGAAGGGTTTGAATTCGATGGTGATATTGCCGTCGCGGTCGCGCCCGACCGGGACCGGGAACTCTCCGCCCGCCAGGAATTGCGCCGATTCACCGGAAATCGCGGTGATATTGGGCTCGGCCAGGGTGCGCACCAGGCCAATGCGCTCCAGCGCGGTGAGCGTGGCGCCCAGACGCGTATTGGGGCCCAGCGCATTGAGCAGATCCATCTGGCCGCTGAGGCCCCCCAGCGCGGAGCCGGCCAGGCCGAAAGCGTTCTCGGTATTGATCCGGTTCACCGTCGGGGTCGCCCCGCCGGTGGACAGGTCGGCGGCCAGATTGACGCCCAGCTGACGCACAATGGTGCGCTTCATTTCCACGATGCGCACGCGCAGCATCACCTGCTCGCGCCCCTCGATGGCCAGGAAGGAGACCACCTGGTCGGGATCGTCCGCCCAGCGCCGGGCCACCTGCAGCGCGGCGTCGGCCGCCGAGGCCGAAGGCACGGTCCCCGACAGCACGATATTGGCGTTCATGCTCTCCGCCTCGATGCGCCCGCCGGGCACGAACCGGGTCAGCGCCTCGCGCAGGCCCGCCATGTCGCGCTCCACGCGCACGTCGAGATCAAGGATCAGCTGACCGTCGGAATCGAAGAAGAAGATATTGGTCCGCCCCACCGCCTGGCCCAGCAGCACGGCCCGGCGCGGCGTGCGCACCACGGCGTCGGCGACAGTGTCGTTGGCCACCATCACTTCGGTTGCGTCCACCGGCAGGTGCAGCACGGCGGCCTGGCCCAGCGGCAGGTTGAGGCGCTGGGAGACCTGGCCGTCGCCCGGCTCGCGGATGACGATCTGCAGCGTGTTGGCGCGGTCGGTCGCGACCTGGGCGGCTTGGGCCGCGCCGGCGCAGGCGGCCAGCGCCGCGGCGGCGCAAAGAAGCTTGATGGTTCGGATCATGGCGCGCCGCCTCCCAGCGCCACGCGCTGTTCCTCGCCATAGCGGAACATCCGCACCACGCGGCCGGACGCCGTATCGTCGGCGCCTTCGGGCAGTCGGGCCCCGCCTTCGGTGTCGGCGATCGAGCGCAGCGCCAGGGACACCGTGCCGGACGCCACCGCCATGGACACCGAGCGGGCCTGGCCGGGGGTCAGCTCCAGCGTGGCGGTGGAGCCCACCACCGCGCCGTCGCGTTCTTCGGAATGGCGCTGGTCGATGGCCAGCACGCGCACATTCTCCACCACGGTGCGGGTGGCGAAATTCTCGTTGGCCGGCAGGGTCAGCAGGATATCGACCCGGTCATTGGGCAGGATGAAGCCGCCTGCGCCGGAGCGCGCCGAGATCGGCACGGCCACCGCGCGCATGCCCGGCTCGATGACCGCGGCCATGAAACCGGCCTGGCCGGGCTGGACCAGACGTCCGGGAAGAATGGGTTCGCCCGCCACCATGGTGGTGCGCGCCACGGCGCCGGAGAGCTGTTCAATGGCCTCAGCGTTGCGCGCGCGGGTGAGATAGCCGGCGATCACCGCCTCTTCGGGCCAGGGCGCCCATCGGAAAGAACCGGCGTTGACCCGCTCGCCCGCCGCGATGTCGCGCGCAGCGACCAGCACGCGCATAGTCTCCACGCGCGGGGCGGGGGCGGGCTGCTCGGCGGCGGGCTGCGCTGCAGGGGCGGGGGCGGGCTGCATGGCGCCGCGCACGAAGAACGCCGCACCGATGGCGGCGAGCCCGGCGACGGCGAGCACGATGAGACGCACGGCGTTCATGACGATCACGGCCCCTTCAGACATCCGGCGCGCATACGGAGGGCGCCAGTTGCCGATGTGACCGTGAAAACCTCAAAGCCGCGTTAATGCTTCAGCACTTCGCAACCAGCGTAAACAGCTGGTTGACGCTGGCGGGGAAGCTGAGCGGGTGTTTGCGGGCTGCAGCGCCTAGCGATAGCCGCCCACGCCGCCGTCAAGCATCAGGGTGAGCCCGGATGCTTCCGTGCTGGCGGTGCGGCGCTCATAGGTTTCGCGATAGTGCTCTTCCCAGCGCATATAGACCCATTTCACCCCCGGCCCGTGCAGGCGCAGAAGCGAGCGCTCAAAGCAGTCGCGCTCATCGCTTGCGCGCGCACAGAACACGCGCCCGCCATGACCATGGCGCAGAGCCTCGCCCTTTTCGCACATGATGGTCTCGCCGCCTTCAAAGCGGTCCGCACCGTCCTCGCGCCAGCCAAGAGTGGCCTGCAGGGCCGTGCCGGGCACGCAGCGGAACAGCTCGCCGTCGAAATCGGGATCGGCCCGCTCTGACGGATCAAGCCGGGCGGCCGGATGCGGCGAGCCGCGGTCATCAATGCAGATGGCCCGGATCAGGCGCCATTCCTCGCGGATGCGCGTGCGCTCTTCTTCATAGAGCTCGCTCGCGCCCGCCAGGCGCAGACCGGTGAGCGCCGTGGCGCCTGGCGCTGTACCGCCGCCGACAAACCCGCCGCCCGCATAGACAATGGTCGAGGCGCCCGCCTGTCCAGAGGCCATCGCCATGGCGTTGGCCGAGGCGCTGGCCTGGACATTGACGTTCACGTTCAGGGAGTTGTGCACGCCCACATTAATATTCGGCCCGCGAATATGGATGCGCGGCCCGCCGATATGGACCGAGGGCGGATGGATGGTCGGGCCGCCCGGATGGGTGCAGCACGGATGGTGCGAGGGCGGCGGCGGCGAGGGCGGCGTCAGCGTCCAGGCTGGCGCAGCCGCACAGGCGGCCATGACGCCAGCGGCGACGGCGGTGATCAGGGATGCGTGCCGGGATGAAACGCGCATGACGGCCTCCGAAACTGTTCTGACGCCCTCCATGCAAGCGCGGGGCCGGTTCGGGGCCCCGGGGCGGCTTGAGAGGCTGAACCGCTGTGAACGGGCAACTGGCAAGCCCCTTGCAGTCAGCCCCCGTCACCGGACCGGCGCGCCTCAGGGCGGGACCGGACCGGGATGAGGGGAATTGGTCAGGAAGGACGCCGGCTCGTGAGGCACCCGAATTCAAGAACGCTGCACGCCTATTGGGATGCGCGCCGCCGCGGCGGCTCCGCCCCGGCGCGCGCCGACATCGCTCCTCAGGATCTGGGGGCGCTGTTGTCCCACCTGTTCCTGCTGCGGCGCATGGACCAGGACCATCACGTCTTCCGCCTGGCCGGAACGGGACTGTGCCGCCTGCACCAGCGCGAATTCCGCGATCAGAATTTCCTCAGCCTGTGGAGCGGACATGACCGCACCTTGATGAGCGCGCTGCTGGAAGGCGCCCTGGGCGCGCCGGCCCCGGCCAGCGCGCTGGCCGACGCGGTTACGCTGGACGGGCGCGCCTGCGCGGTGGAGCTGACCGTGCTGCCGCTGCGCGGACCGGAAGGCCAGATCGACCGCGTGCTCGGCCTGTACCAGCCGCTGGACGCCGCCCGGCTGGGCGGGCGGCCCGTGGTGCGTCACCGCATCAGCCTGCTCAATCCTGCGCGCCTGCCCGACCCGAGCCTGTCGGTGTTCGCCGCGCGCCGCAGCCCGGCGCGCCCGGCACTGGCGGCCAATGACGGCTGATATAGCGAAATCTTAAGCCTCGCGCGTCATCATGCCTGCCGGTGTCACACGGGCGGATCATGGCGCAAACCACCGACGTCTCCGGCCGGCTTGACCGGCGCAAGATCAAAATCGCGGCGCGCGGCGCGGAAGAACGCCGCCGTCACAGGCGCGTGCGCCTGTCCATCCCCGGCCGTGCGCTGTGCGCCAGCCAGGGCGAGTTTGTCTGCCGCCTCATCGATATATCGCCCGGCGGGGTGCGCGTGGCCGCGCAGGCGCCGCTGGCCCGCGGCGAACGCGTGGTGATGATGTTCGACGGCCTCGGGCGGATGGAGGGCGAGGTGGTGCGCGCCGGAAAGGGTGGTTTCGCCGCGCGCCTGACCGCCACCCAGCGCAAACGCGACCGGCTGGCCGATGCGATCACCTGGCGTTTCAATATGGCGCGCCTCGGCCTGAAAGAGGACCGCACTGCACCGCGCAAACCCGGACGCGGACGCGCCACGCTGTCGCTGCGCGACGGTGTTATCATCCAGGCGGATGTGACCGACGTGTCGGTCACCGGCGCAGCTTTCGCCTGTCTTGAGCGCCCGCGGATCGGTGAAACCGTGCGGGTGGGCGGAATGACAGGGCGCGTCGCGCGCTGGCTGGACACCGGTTTCGCCGTCCATTTCGATCCGCCGCCGGGCGCGCCGGACTGACATTTCCAGACGCCTGACGCATGCGCGCGTCACATAAAACGCCCATATCAGGGCAAGCGGCCTGAATCTTGCCTCGGTTGGAGCAGAAGCTGGCCGCAGAGGGAATTATGGGCCGGGAGAAAACAGCAATGCCGCGCGACGACGGAATCGCCATGTCCTGGTTTGTCAAAGTTGAAGGCCGTGTCTACGGCCCCTACACCGGCGCCCAGATGCGCGCCTTCATCAGTGAGGGGCGGGTAGCCGCCCATTCCTCGGTGTCGGACAGGCGCGAGGACGGATTCCGCGCCGCCCAGGACATCGCCCAGCTGAAGACCTGGCTCGACGAAGCCCGGCGCAGCCCGGGCGAGAAGCGTTCTGTCCCGTCCGATGCACGCACCGCCAATTTCGTCATTGTCGCCGAGCTCAACCCCGCCAGCGCGCCTGGCTTCGAAGCCGCGCTGGCCGATTTCGGCGAGGTTGAGCCGATCACGCCGGGCGTCTGGCTTTTGCGCGGCGCGGCCAGCGCCTCGCATCTGCGCAATGAACTGAGTCATCTGCTGGCGCGCGAGGACCGGCTTCTGGTGGTCGACGCGTCGCGCGACCGCACCGCCTGGTTCAATCTGGGCCGGGAAGCCGACGAGCGCATCCGCACCCTGTGGGGCCGGAGCACCTGAACCTGCCAAAAATCTAGTATGAAGCAGCGGCGCGCGGGCGCAGGCTGCGCCATACGGCGTACAGGATCAGGACCAGCACGGCGCCGGCCAGCCCCACGAACAGATTGCCGAACGCCAGTCCCGCCATCAGCACGATCAGCCCCGCCAGCGCCCAGAGGGCTTCAGGGCGGCCGCGCACCTCCTCGATCACCATCACAAAGGCCGGCAGCAGCATCAGGATGGCGACCGAGGCGAACAGCAGCCCGACGCCCAGACTGACCACCATCGGCACCAGGAACTGGGCCTGGGGGCTCTGCTCGGTCATGATCGGCAGGAGGCCCAGCGCGGTGGTCAGCGTGGTGATCAGCACCGGCCTGAACCGGCGCGCGCAGGCTTCGGCGATCGCCTCGCGCGGCTCGGCGCCGCTCTCCACCATCTTGTTGTAGCGATCGATCAGCACGATCGAGGCGTTCACCACCACCCCTGACAGCGCCACCATCCCGAAGATCGAGGGGAAGGACAGGTCAAATCCCAGCATGAGATGACCCAGGATCGCCCCGGCCACGCCGAAGGGAATGGCGATCAGGATGATCAGCGGCTGGACATAGCTTTTCAGCTGGGTCGCCAGCAGCGCGTACATGATGATCACCGCGAACATCAGCCCGATCAGAAGGCTGGCGAAATCGCGGGCCTGCTCGCGCCCGGCCCCGGCCAGCGCAAAGGTCAGGCCGGGATAGCGCGCGGCCAGCTCGGGCAAAAACGCCTCGACCTGTTCACGCGCGGCGCCGGGCGTGGTCACGGCGGTGTCCACATTGGCCGTCACCTCGATGATGCGCCGCCCGTCAATGCGTTCGATGCGGGTATAGCTGCGGCTCTCGCTCACCGCCGCGGCTGCGCCGAGCGCCAGAACCCGGCCGTCGCGCGTGCGCACCCGCAGCGCGTCGAGATCGGTCAGATCGCGCCGCCCGGCTTCGGGATAGCGCACAAAGACGCGCACCTCGTCCCGGCCGCGCTGGATGCGCTGCACCTCCTCGCCGAAAAAGGCCTGACGCACCTGGCGGGCGATGTCCCCCGGGGTCAGCCCGGCCGCCTCCCCGGCGGGAGTGAGGGCGAAATTGAGCTGGCGCTTGCCCAGATCAAACCCGTTATTGATGTCGCGCGCGCCGTCGATTTCGCTGATGACGTCCGCCAGCTCGAGCACCGCCCTTTCCAGCACCTCATCGTCGGGATGGGTCATCTCGTAAGCGATGTCAGGATCTTGCGGCCCCGCCGTGGAGATGATGGACAGCCGCTCCACGCCTGGCAGGGCGCCGAACCCCTCGCGCCAGAGCGCCTCGATCCGGCTGGAGCGGATGGAGCGCTTCGCCGCCGGCTCCAGCACCAGCTCCACCTGGGCCAGATTGCCCGCCACGGTCGTGCTCACCATCGAGCCCGGCCCGCCGAACTGGCTGGTGCGCCCGCCAATCGTGGCGGTGATGGTGCGGATCAACGGCTCGCCCCGCGCCGCGTATTCAGCCTGGATCGCTTCAGCGGCCGCGATCATCGCCTCGGCGGCTGCGCGAGTGTCTTCAAACGGGGCGCCCTCGGGCAGGCGCAAATCGGCGCTGATCAGCTCTGACTCGATGGAAGGAAAGAACACGAAGCGCACCAGGCCGGAAGCGGGAATGGCCATCACCATGATCAGCACGGCGATCCCGGCTGCGCTGGTCAGCCAGCGCCGGCGCGCCGCGAACAGCGCCCAGCGGGTCACCGCCCCGTCCGAGAAGCGCTGCACCGCCCCCTGCACCGCGCCCTGAAGGCGCGCCAGCGGCCCGCGCGACCAGTCCCCGCCTGAAGACAATTGCGAGGGCAGGATCAGGAAGGCCGCGATCAGCGACACGCTCAGGATCGCCACCACCACGATAGGGATGGGCCTTGTGATCTCGCCGAACGTGCCGCCGGTGAAGATCAGCGGCCCGAAAGCGGCGATGGTGGTCAGCACCCCCACCAGCACCGGCGCGGCCACGCCAGTGACCCCGGCGATCGCCGCGTCCTGGCCCGAGCGCCCCTTGGCGCGTTCGCGGTCGGTGTTCTCGCCCACCACGATGGCTGCGTCGACCACAATGCCGAGCACGATGATCAGCCCGAACGTGGTGATGAAATTCATGCTCACGCCCGCCGCCCCGAACACGGCGAAGCCGCCCAGGAAGGAGATCGGCACGCTCAGCGCCACCCAGAAGGCCAGGCGCAAATCCAGCATCAGCACCAGGAACACGAACACTAGGGTGAAGCCCAGAATGGCGTTGCGTGTGATCAGCGCGATGCGGTCGGAGAAGATCTCGCTCTGGTCAATCACCAGCGCCACATCCACGCCCGGGTCCAGCACGGCGCGCTCCAGCCAGGCGTCCACCTGCCGGCGCACGGACAGAAGGTCCTCGCCTGGACGGTTGAGCACGTCGAGAAACACCGCAGGCCGGCCCTGATAGAGCGAGATCAGCGGGTCCTCCCGGAACCCGTCCGTAATCACGGCCACATCGCCCAGGCGCACCCGCGCCCCGCCAGGATCAGAGCGCAGGATAATGCTCTCGAACGCCTCGCCGGTGACCCGGCGCGCATCGGTGCGCAGGAGAATATCTCCGCCCGCCGTGCGGATCTCCCCGCCCGACAGGTCCACCGACCCTGCCCGCACCGCCTCGGCCACGTCCGAAAAGCTCAGATCATACCGGCGCAGGGCCTGTTCGCTGACCGAGATGGCGATCTCGTACTCGCGCACCCCGCGCAGCAGCGCGGTGGAGATGCCCTCCATCGCCAGCAGCTCGTTCTCCGCCTGCTCGCCTGCACGGCGCAGCGCCGCCTCGCTCACCGGGCCGGACAGGGCCAGGGTGAGCACGGTCGTGGTCGGCACCGGCACCCGGATCTGTGGCTGCTCGGCGTTCTGGGGCGGGAAATTGGCGATGCCGTTGACCGCGGTCTCCACATCGGTCTTGACCACCTGGGCGTCGGCGAAATCGCGCAGCTGCACGGTTACCGTGCCGCGCCCTTCCGAGGCGACCGACCGCACCCGGTCAACCCCGTCCAGCCCGCGCACCGCCTCCTCCACCCGCCGGGTGACGCTCTCCTCCACCTCGCCGGGCGTGGCGCCGGGATAGATCACCGCGATCTGGACGGCGCGCGGCGACAGGCTGGGAAACACCTCGGTGGGCAAAGTGGCAGCGGTCAGCGCGCCGCCGACCAGGAACAGCACCATCAGCAGATTGGCCGCCACCGGATTGCGCACGAACCAGGCCGTCAGCGCCTTGCCCGGCCAGTCCTCGGTCAGGGAGGACGGGGTGGAGGGGTCCGGCCCGGTCATGGCCGGCCGGCGTCTGCGGGTACGATCTCGGCGCGCCGCCCCACCATGATGTCAGGCACCGGCGAGACGATCACGCCCTCGCCCGGATCGAAGGGTTCAGCCAACACCGCGCCGCGCACGCGCGCGCGCACTGTAACCGAGGCGCGCTCTATGCGCCCGCCACGCACCAGATAGATCGTGTCCAGCCCCGTCACCGCTGCGGCGGGCAGGCGCATCACGCCGTCCAGCGCCGGCCCCTCCACCACAATGTCCGCGAACAGGCCCGGTCGCAGATCGTCCGGCGGAGCGTCGAGCGCGATGAACAGATCGACAAAGCGGGTGCGCGGATCCAGGCGCGCGCCTGCGCGCACCACCTGACCGGACAGTTCATCGCCGCGCCCCTCGATGCGGATGCGCGCAGCGCGGCCCACAGCCCCGTCCAGCCGGGCGAGATCAGCGACCGGCGCCGGCGCGGCCATCTCCACCCGGTCCTTTGCGAACACCTGGCCGTAGGGCTGGCCCGGCGCAGCCAGCAGCCCCGTCTCGATCCGGCTCTCGGTCACAGCGCCGTCAAACGGAAAGTTCACCCTCGTGCGCTCCAGATTGAGCCGGGACTGGGCCAGTTCGGCCTCGGCGGCGAGCAAGCGGGCGCGGGCCGCCTCCAGCTGGGGTTCGCGTGCGGCCAGCGGCGTGATGGCGCGGCCGGGGAAGGTGCGCTCCCATTCGCGCCGGGCGATCGCGGCTTCCGCCTCCAGCTGGTTGAGCG
This sequence comes from Oceanicaulis sp., assembly GCA_020832735.1. Lineage (GTDB taxonomy): Bacteria > Pseudomonadota > Alphaproteobacteria > Caulobacterales > Maricaulaceae > Oceanicaulis. The sequence continues at coordinate 32,797 of JAFIEB010000129.1, read as the reverse complement.
CGCTGCGCGCTTCGGCCACTCCGGCGCGCGCGCGGGTCTCGGCGATCTCGTAATCGCGCCGGTCGATCTCGAACAGCACCTCACCGGCCGCGAACGACCCGCCCGCCCGCACGGCCGGAGAGACCGACACCACCTGCCCGCCCACTTGCGGGGCCAGATCGATGAAGGCGCTGGCCGTGACCGTGCCGGTCAGCTCGACCGTGACCGCATGGCGGACCGTTTCAGGCTCAATCACGCGGACCGGCACGGCGGCGCGCGGCTCGGGCGGAACCGCGCCGTTTTCGCCTGACCGCATGAGAACCAAGGTTGCAATCAGCGCCGCCACAACGACGGCGCCGACAACCGCGATCTGCAGCCATCCGGCCAGATCATGGCCTGGTCCGCGCTGCGGCTTTTCGCTTGCGGACATGGAACGCGTCCCCTCCCGGCAAGCGCGCATGCGGCGCTGCATCACCCCGGCAATCTAGCGTCCGAACAGATTCTGGCCAGTAAAATCAATTACCACGAGCGGGTTTTTGCACACTCTGTGCCTGGCGGGTGTCGCAGGCGCCCGCCCGCGTGATAAGTCTGATGCTTGAGGGGGAAAACAGCGCCCGGTGCGGACCCAGTGACGATTCGCCTGACAGGATACATGGCCGGCCTGGCGGCCGCAGCAGCCCTGCTGCTGACGGCGGCGCCGGCGCTGGGCGAGCCGCTGGCGCGCATCGAGGGCGTGACCGACGCCGCACTGGCGCGCGCCCTGGCCCAGGCCGTGGGCGATGCCGGGCCCCGCGCCGAGATCGACGCCGATGCGCCCTGGCGCGGGCGGGCGCGGGCGCGCGAAGCCGCTGACATCATCCGGCGCTATCTCGAATCTCAAGGATATTACGGTGCGGTGATTGACCCGCGGGTGGATGATGACGGCCGCGCCATGGTGCGCGTCCGCCCCGGCCAGCGCTTTGAATTCGAAACCGTCGGCGTGCGCTGGAGCACCCCCTCAGACGCGCCCGAGCCGCCAGACGCCATCGCCGAACTTCTGGATCTTCATCCCGGCGACCCGGTGATCGCCTCTGATGTGATTTCCGCGCGCGGCCGCGTCATCGCCGGGCTTCATGCGGACGGATATGTGGAGGCGCGCGAGAGTGATCACGACATCATCGTCGATCACGCCACCCAGGGCGCGCGCGCCGAATTCCACTTCGACACCGGCGCCTTCATCCGTTTTGGCGAACCGCAATTTGCTGGCGGCCTGGCCGATCTCAGGCCCGGCTTCATCGCCCGTCTGGCGCCCTATGAGGTCGGCGATCCGGCCAGCCGCGCCCAGCTCAATGAATACAGCCGGCGCCTGCACGCCCTGCAATCGGTGTCGGTCGCGGACGTGCGCATGGCCCCGGATGCGGAAGGCGAGCTGCGCCCCGTCGATGTGCGCGCCGATCCGGCGCCGCGCCACCGCATCGAGGGCGCCTTGCGCTGGTCCACCACCGAGGGCATAGGCGCCGAAGCGGTCTGGACACGGCGCAACATGTTCCGGGGTGATGAGACTTTCACCGCCGGCATTCAGGCCGCCCAGCTTCGCCAGGGCGTGATCACCCGCCTGACCGTGCCGCACTGGCGGCGCTTCGCCCAGGACCTGACCCTGGGCGCGGAGCTTCTGGCCGAGCGCACCGACGCGTTTGATCAGGACGTGCTGCGCGTTTCAGCCGCCGTCTCGCGACTGGTGAGCGAGCGCCTGACCGTCACCACCGGGGTGCGCGCCCAGACGGCGCGCGTCACCGACGTGACCGGATCCAGATCGGCGACCACGCTGTCCCTGCCTTCGGGCGTCGTGTGGGACCGGCGCGACAGCCTGCTGGACCCCCAGCGCGGAACGCATCTCGATTTCACCGCCACGCCCGGCTGGTCCTTCGGCGATCGCGAGACGCGCTATGTGCGCCTCGAAAGCGGCGCGCGCTATTATTTTCCTGTCAGTGAAACCGTAGTGCTGGCGGCGCGTGCGCGCGCAGGCTCGATTGTCGGGACATCCGCCGAGGCGCTGCCCCCTGACGAGCGCTTCTATGCCGGCGGCGGGGGCTCGGTGCGCGGCTTCGCCTACCAGTCGCTGTCACCTGAACGGCTCAATCCGCAGACCGGACGCAGCGAGATATTCGGCGGACGATCGCTGGCCGAGATCAGCGCCGAAGCGCGCTGGCGGCGCTCTGACCGTCTGGGCTTCGCCGCCTTCATCGATGGCGGCGCGGCGGGCGGCGAACTCAGCCCGGATGTCTCGGACATGCGCTTCGGCGCCGGTCTGGGCGTGCGCTATTATCCTGGATTCGGCCCGATTCGCTTTGACATCGCGACGCCGCTGAACCGCCGCTCCGGAGACGATCCGGTCCATATCTACATCTCCATCGGGCAGTCCTTCTGATGGCGAAGGCGGCCCCCTCCTCCCGGCGCAAGACGCGCCTGTGGCTGATCGCCAGCGCGATCACTCTGGCCTCGCTCATCGCGGTCCTGGCCATCGCGATCATCTCGGCGGTGCTGCTCATGAGCGGCCCGTTCGGGCGCGAGCTGGTGCGCGAACTGGCCGACGGGCGCGATCTGGCCGGCTATGGCGAGCTGGAAGTCGGGACGGTGTCGGGCAACGTGCTCTCGCGCTTCGAGATCGAGCGTATCCGCATCCGCGACGCCGAGGGCGTCTGGATGGAAGCGCGCGGCATCCGCGTGGACTGGTCGCCCTGGTCGCTGCGCAATTACGTGCTCCGGATCAATGCGCTCACCATCGAGGAAGTGAACGTCTCACGCCGTCCGGTGCGGGCCGAGCGCGATCCGCCCGGCCCGCCGCCCGATCTGTCGCGCCTGCCGCGCATCCGGGTGGGCGAAGCCGGGATCAACGCCATCATGCTGGCCGAAGACGTGGCCGGACCGCAGGCGGTCTACGCCCTGCACGGGGATATGCGCCATGACGAGGGACGCTGGCGCGGCGCGCTGGACATGCGGCGCACCGATGCGGTCGGCGACCGGCTGCTGGCCGAATTCACGCTCGATGAATACCTCGATCTCGACGCGCGGTTTGACGCGCCCGCCGGAGGGCTGCTCGCCAATCTGCTGCAAGCCGAAACCGACGGCGCCACCGGCCTGATCACCGCCTCCGGGCTGATGGATTCGGGATCGGGCGAGGCGGAAATCTATATCGGCGGGGTGCTGGCCGTGGACGCACGGCTCGACTGGGCGGACGGCGCGGCGGAGGCCTCGGGCCAGATCCGCCCCGGCGTCTGGCGCCAGTTCGAGGCGCTGCAGGAATTGCTGGGCGGGCCGGCGCGCCTGACCGCTTCCGCCCCGTTGGGCTCAGGCGGGCTGAGCGCGCTGGATCCGGCCAGGCTGCGCGCCGAGCTGCGCGCGCCGCACCTGCGCATCGGCCTGCAGATGACCGCGGCGCGCATCGGCGAGATCGAGCTGGAGGGCTTTGAGCGCATCGCCGGCCTGGCCACGCGCGGCGCTGTCGAGGCGCAATGGCTGAAAGTTCACGGCACGGCGGACCTGTCCGGCGATGAGCCCGCCTTCGACGGCGCGATCGAGGTCCGGGATCTGGTTCTGCCCGGCCGGATCCGCCTGGCGGCCGTCAGCGGGCCGGCATCCACGACCGGTAGCCTTGATGCGCCCCGTGTGAATGCGAACCTGAGCGTCACCGGCGCGGATTTTGACTTCGAGACGCTGGACCGGCTGATCGGCGCCGCGCCCCGGGTGACGGCTGATTTCACCTTCGTGCGCGAGAGCGGGCAGTTGCAAATCCACAGCTATGAAGCCCGGCTGCCCACAGGCGTCTTCACTGGCTCAGGCGCGGTCTCCGTGCCCGGCGAAACCTGGCGCATCGAGGCGCGCAGCCCCCAGGCGCGCTTCAACCGGCTAGCCGACGCCATCGAGGGCGAAGGCGCGCTGGCGCTGACCGCGCAGGGCGATTTCGCCGGCGCGCTGGACTTCACAGCAGAGCTTGACGGCTTCACCCCGGCCGGCGAACTGGCCGAGCGTCTGGACGGACCGCTGCGCGCCACCGCTTCCGGCCGGCGCGACCGCGAGGGCGGTCTGTATCTGGACGCGGTCAATGCGCAAGGCCCCCAATTCGTGCTGGAGGCGCGCGGCGAGCAAATGGAGGCGCGCTGGCGCTTTGACGGCGCGTTCGCCTGGTCGGGCCAGTCGCCGTTGGCCGCCCTGACGCTGGAGGGCGCACTGGAAGCCGCCTTCGAGGCCGCCTATGACGCGCAAGGCGTGGTGTCGCTGCGCGTGGACGCATCCGCCGGCGCGCTCAGCGCAGGGCCGCTGGGCATGAGCCAGGCGCGCCTGCGTGTCGAGGCGGACGGCCCGCTGGATGCGCTGCGCGGCGCCGGCCGGCTGACCGGCTCCAGCCAGCGCGGGCCGGTGGATGTCAGCGCCGATTTCACCCGCAGCGGCGACACCGTGCGCCTGGACAGCCTGACCGGGCAGCTCGCCGCGGTGCGCATTGACGGGTCGGCCAGCGCCGGTCCCGGCCGCATGGGCGCGGACCTGACCGTGCGGCCCGTGACGGGCTTCGGCGCCATGGCGCTGACCGCAGAGATAGCCGGCGGGATGGTGTCCTTGCGCGCCGAGGCCGAGGATCTGGTGGGCGAGGATCTGGCCTATATCGACCAATTCCTGATGACGCTCGAGGGACCGCTGGAGCGCGCTGCGCTGCATCTGGAAGCCGAAGGCGCCTATGGCGCGCTGTTCCGGGCGGCGGCGGACGGGACCGTGAATCTCGCGGACGTCCCGGGCGCGGAGCTGAACTTCACGGGGCGCTACGGCCCGTATCCCATCGCCACGATCACGCCTCTTGCTGTGCGCATGGGAGATGCGCCGCAAGTCCGGATGGATCTGCGCGTGGCGTCAGGCCGGGCGCGCCTGGACGCAGCGTTGGGCGAGGAACTGTCGCTGAATGCGCGCCTTGAAGATATCCCCGCCGGCCTGTTGTCGCTGCGCCGCGCGCGCCGCCCGGTCACAGGCACGCTCGGCGGATCGCTGGACATGTCGCGAACGGGCGGGGTCTGGCGCGGCGTGGCCGATCTGTCGGGAACCGGACTGCGGCCGCAGGAATCGGCCGAGGGCGAAGCGCTGGACGGCTCCATGCGCGTGACGCTCGACGATACCGGGCTGTTCGTCACCTCGCGCGCCCAAGGCGCCGGCCTGACGGCGCGGGCCAACGCCAGCCTGCTCACCGGCCCTGTGCGCGGCCCGGAAGACCTGAGCCGCCCGGGTGCGGTGCTGTCCGGCGAAGGCGTTGCGAGTGGTCAGATCGGCGCCCTGGCCGCGTTCCATCTGGCCTCGGCCCAGTCGTTGAGCGGGCGCGCCGATCTCAATGCGCGCCTGTCAGGCGCTTTCGCCAATCCGCGCTTCGTGGGCGATGCGCGCCTGCAGGACGGAGCGTTCAGCGACGGGCGCGCCGGGCTGCGCGTGGAGGCCATCGATTTCTACGCCGTATTTGATCAGTCCAGCCTGGTGCTCGAACGCCTGTCAGCCACGGACGGCCGCTCGGGTCGCCTGACCGGCGAAGGATCGGTGAGCCTGGGCGAAGACGGGCTGGGCTCGCTCGCCGCCGATGTCAGCGCCGCATTCCGCAGCTTCCGACTGGTCGGGCGTCCCGACCTTGAGGCGATCGGCACAGGCGATGTGCGCTTCGAGTACGCTGGCGGCGAAGGCCGGATCAGCGGCGCAGCCGTAATCGACCGCGCCGAGGTTCGCCCGCCCGAAGCCTCGCGCGCGCCCATTCCATACATCACCGTCACCCAGATCAACGCGCCGGGCGGCGAGCGCACGAACGAGACCCGCACCATCCCGATCCGGCTCGATTACCGCCTCAGCGCGCCCGCGCGCATCTTCGTGCGCGGACCCAATTTCGACACCGAATGGTCGATGGACCTGCAGATCACCGGCACCATCGCCGACCCCCATGTCAGCGGCGTGATCCTGGCCGAGCGCGGGCGGGCCGACATGCTCGGGCGCATGTTCCAGATGGAAGAGGGGCGCATCACGCTGGACGGCGATCCGGGCGCGGCGGAGCTGAACATCGCGGTGGCCCGCGAGGCGCGAGAGATCACCGCCCGCGTGCGGGTGCGCGGCACGGCGCGCGAACCGCGCATCTCGCTGAGCTCCACCCCGGCCCTGCCCGAGGACGAGATCGCCAGCCGTCTGGTGTTCGACCAGGGCGCGGCCAATCTCAGAGCGCTGGAATACGCCCAGCTGGCCGCCTCGCTGGCGGCGCTGTCGGGCGGCTCGGCCTTCGATCCGCTGGGCGCGCTGCGCCAGGTGACCGGGCTGGACACGTTCGGGGTGCGCACCGACTCAGGCGGCCAGACCGTGGTCTCCGGCGGACGTTATCTGACCGACAGCGTGTATCTGGAACTGGAAAGCGCCGGCTCCAGCTCCGGGCCGACCACGCGGATCGAATGGGCGCTGACGCGCTCCATCTCGCTCTTGTCGCGCATTCGCGGCGATGGCGACGCGTCCGTCGCGGTGAGCTGGCGCACCGAGTACGACTGAGCGCGTCCCGGCTCGCCCAAAATTTGTCCGAACAAAGTTGACGGCGCGCCGCGAACACGCTTTGCTCTGCGGTGCAGGCAGCCTCCCCCGGCTGCCTTCAGACTGTGTGCGCGCAGGCGCGGCGGCGCTTGCGAAATCCTGCCTCATGACGGCGGGCGGCTCCGGCTTCCCGCCGTTTTTTTGAAACCCATCCCCGCCTGCGGAGCGCCCCATGATCGAGACCGGCTGGCTCTATGACGCCCTGCTGTTTGCCCACATCGTGCTGTTCGCCGTGTGGCTGGGCGGCGATATCGGCGTGTTCATTCTGGGCCAGCATTTCCGCAGGCGCTCATACCCGCTGGAGACGCGGCTGCATTTTCTCAAGCTCCTGGTGCTCAACGATATGGGCCCGCGCAGCGCCTGGGCGCTGATGGTCCCGGTGTCGATCTCCATGATCGCCATGAGCTGGACCAGTCTGCCCGGCTGGCTGGTCGCGCTGAGCTGGGCGGCGGGCTTTATCTGGCTTGGCCTGGTGTGGGGCGCGTATCTCAACGCCGAAACCCCGCTGGCGGCGCGGCTCAAAGCAATCGAGTTCTGGCTAAAGATCGCCCTCACCGCCGGATTCGCCGCGCTGACCCTGGCGGGCCCAGCCGGCTGGCTGGACCTGCCGGGATGGCTGGCGCTGAAAGCCGGGCTGTTCACCGCCATCTTCGTGTTCGCGATTATGATTGATGTCAGCTACCGGCCGGTCGGGCCGCTGCTTCAGCTCCTGATCCAGGACGGCTCCAGCGACGCCACCGAAGACCCGCTCCTGCGCGCCATGAACCGCACAAGGCTGTGGGTGCTCGGGCTCTACGCGCTGCTGATCGCCATCGGCGCGGCGGGCGTGTTCAAGCCTGCGCTCTAGCCGAACAGGGCGCGCACCAGATCGGGGAACTGGCCGGTTGCCAGATAGGGCAGGAACAGCGCCAGTGAGACCGATACGCCAAGACCGATGGCCGCCCGGCCGATATCGGCTGCGACGTCGCGCATCGCGGCGGCGCGCGGCTGCAGGCGCGCGATGAAGGTGATGGCGATCTCCCGCCCGGCCAGCAGGCCGAGGAACACATAGGTGGTGCTCATCGGGATGTCGTTGAGCTCCTTGAAATACATCAGGATCAGGCCGTAGAGGAAATCCACCAGCGTGGCCGAGCGCACGTCCACCGTATTGGTCTTGCGCAGCACGATCTTCTGGATCTCGCCCCCGCGCGCGGCGAAAATGATGGCGTGCAGGCCCACCATCAGCAGGGTGGCGAAGACCAAAAGGCCGATTGAGAAGGTCACCTGCACCGTGCCGTCGGCCATCACCGTGGTTTCGCGCGGCAGGTAGATGAAGATATTGGCCAGGTCCTGCATCAGCCATTGCGACCACAGGAAGCCGGTCGACAGCCATTGCAGCACGAACCAGGTGTTCACCCGCTGGGTGGCGATGGCGATCAGGACGGCGGCGGCCACCGTGACGCCCGCGCCGATCCAGTTGATGCTCTCAAGGTCCGGCAGATGCGGCCCGGCCACCAGCAGATAGACCAGAACGCAGATCAGCGCGGCCACGCCCGGCACCGCCCACCAGGGAGAATGGTTGTCCTCCACCTCGGTGCGCGACACCCATTTCTCGAACGCCCGCGCGACGACCACGAATATGATCCCGCCGGTGATGAAGGCGACGGCATAGCCGCTCAGGCTCTTGAGCAGCATCTCGCCCAGCACCCCTGCGGTGGCGGCGCCGCCGGTCAGGGTGAAGATCGTCAGCACAAGGAATGTGGTGGAGACCGGGATACCGTAGCGGGTCAGGATCAGCAGCGCCAAAGGCGGCAGCACGTGCCACCAGTGAATGCCCGTTTCGGGAAACGGTATCCGGTTCAGGCGCCCGTAGGCGATATCGCCTGAATAGGCGAAATATCCGTATACCATCACACCGACGATGATGGTGGAGGCGAACGCCCACAACACCACCCAGGAACGCTTGGCGTTTGACGCCAGGAACGTGCCCAGCGTCTGGATCACGTCATTGGCGACAATGGCGTAGGCGGCGAACAGGAAGCCGACGAGCGCCCACAACGGCACGCCGAAAATCGCGATCGCACCCGGGTCAGGCATGATGGTCCCCGCAAGGCGGGCGCGCCGCGCCCCTCGCCCGCTCGATAGCGCGCCAGACGGACGAGGCAAAGCAATTCCTGCTGCCGCGGGATGAATTTCAATGAATCGTCATAGGGCGAAGCGCGCGGCGGACCGTTCAAACGCAGAAATTTCATGCGGCCGGGCTTGAAACGGGCGTCAGGGTGGATTATTTCAACAAACCGTCCAGACGGTATAGATGCAGCGCAGCATTTCCGGAGCCCCCATGGCCGACATTCGCCCCGCCCCTGACGCCGACCGTCCCACGCGCGATGTGATTCTGGACGCGGCTGAGCGCGTGGTGTCGCGCGAGGGCTCGGGCCGGCTGACCATTGATGCGGTGGTGCGCGAAAGCGGCTTCTCCAAGGGCGGGGTGCTGTATAATTTCCCCTCCAAGCAGGCGCTGATCGAAGGCATGGTCTCGCGCCTGATCGCCCAGGCCAAGCATGATTGCGAAGCCGCGCTGGAAGGCGCCGAAGCCAGCGGCGCCAACCCTGTGGCGGCCCTGCTGCAGGCCCTGCTGAATTTCAAACACGCCAATCGGGACGTGGCGATGGCCCTGCTCGCCGCCGCCGCCGAATCGCCGGAGCTGCTCGATCCGGTGCGCGAGATGATGATCCGCATCCGCGAGGACGTGATCGGGCGCGCGCCCGATCCGGTCATGGCGCGCATCGCGCTTTTGGCCGCTGACGGCATTCACCTGGCCGACCTGCTCGGCCTCGACATGATCACCCCGGTCGAGCAAGAGGCCGTTGAAGCCCGGCTCATCCAGCTGGTTTCGGAGCCCTCCCCCCAATGACCCGCGCCGCCGCCATGATTTCACTGGCTGTCATGCTGATCCTGACAGCGTGCAGCCCGCCTCCTGTCGAGACAGAACCCGCCGCGCGCCTGGCGCGGGTGGAGACCGTGCGCAGCGCCGAGAACGCCAGCCAGCGCGAGTTTGTCGGCCGGGTGGAGCCGCGCCTGAGTGTTGATCTGGCCTTCCAGGTCGGCGGGCGCCTTGCGGCCTTCCCGGTGGTGGAAGGCCAGATCCTGCCCGAGGGCGAGGCAGTGGCGCGGCTCGACGCTGCCGATTTCGCCCGCGCCGTGCGCCAGGCCGAAGTGCAGCGCCAGCAGGCCCGCCAGAATTTCGAGCGCCAGCGCACCCTGCATGAGCGCGGCATCGCGTCAGACGCGGCGATGGAGCAGGCCCAGACCGAGTTCGATCTGCAGAATGTGGCCCTTGAAACCGCACGCCAGAATCTGCGCTACGCCACCGTCAACGCCCCGTTCGAGGGCCTGGTCTCGCGCCGGCTGGTGGACAATTTCACCACCGTGGCCGCCGGCCAGCCGATCGCGCGCCTGCAGGACATGAGCGAACTGCGCGTGGCGATCCAGATCCCTGAAAGCATCGTGGCCGTGATCGACCAGTCCCAGCCGGCCGAGCTGACCGCGCGCTTCCCCTTCCTGCCCGGCGAGACCTTCCCGCTGACCTTCCGCGAGTTGAGCGCCGAGCCCGAACCGGCCTCGCGCACCTACACCGCTGTGTTCGCCCTGCCGCCCGATTTGCCGGGCAATATCCTGCCGGGCATGACCGCGACGGTGATGGTGTCGCGCCAGGCCCTCGCCAGCGCCGAGCCGGCGCTGGTGCGGGTGGCCGCCGGCGCGCTGAGCGCCGCGCCGGACGGGGGCTTCCGCGTCTGGGTCTATGACCCGGAGGCGGGCCAGGTGCGCGCGCGCGATGTCGAGGTCGGCCCGATGGGCGGCGACACCGTGGTGGTCCGCCACGGGCTGGAGCCCGGCGAGCAGATCGTCACCACCGGCGTCAACGCCCTGTTCGACGGCATGCGCATCCGCCCCATGCAGGGCCGCAACGGCCTGGCCTCCGGCCGCTAGCGCCACACTGATCTTCACGCAGGACTTTCGCCATGGCGGATATCAAATCGAGCGCCGCGATCTCGGTGGCGCGCCTGTCCATCGAAAAGCCGGTGCTGACCTGGATGGTGATCCTGGCCTGCTTGTTTGGCGGGATTTACGGGATCAACACCGTCGCCCAGCTGGAGGATCCCGCCTTCACCATCAAGCAGGCGCTGGTCTACACCGCCTATCCCGGCGCCTCGGCTGAAGAAGTCGAGCGCGAGGTGACCGAGCGGCTGGAAACCGCCATCCAGCAAATGCCGCAGCTGGAAGCGGTCTATTCCAAGAGCCAGCCCGGGATCAGCGAGATCACGGTGGAAATCGCCGACCGATACGCGTCCGGCGACCTCACCCAGATCTGGGACGAGCTGCGCAAGCGCCTGAGCGACGCCGCCCCCGGACTGCCGCCCGGCGCGCGCACGCCGCAGGTGCTGGATGATTTTGGAGACGTGTACGGAATATTCTACGCCGTCACCGCGCCGGGCTATAGCGACGCGGAAATCCGCGACATCGCGCAAATGCTCCGCCGCGAGCTATTGGTGACGCCGGGCGTGTCGAAAGTCTCCACCGACGGCGTGCCCGAAGAGCGCATCTATATCGAGATCCCGCAGGAAAACCTGGTCCGGCTCGGCCTGCCGGTGGGCCAGGTGCTGGAAACCCTGTCCAATGAGAATCTGGTGGTGTCCGCCGGCGAGGTGACGGCGGGCGATCTGCGCGTGCGCGTGGATATGCCCGGCTCCATTGGCGGGGTGGAGTCGATCTCCAACCTGCTCATCTCGCCGCGCGATTCAGGACAGACCCTGCGCCTGTCCGATCTCGGGCAGGTGATCCGCGCGCCGGTGGAGCGCGCCGAGGTCTATATTTTCCATAATGGCGAGGCGGCGTTCACACTGGGGGTCTCCGGCCTGCCCAGCGCCAATATCGTCGATGTGGGGCGGGCGGTGGAGGCGCGACTGGCGCTGATCGCCGAGGACCTGCCGCTTGGCGTCGAGATCGCGCCGATTTACAAGCAGCACCGCGTGGTCGAGAGCTCGATCAACAACTTCCTCATCTCCCTCACCTTGTCGGTGGGCATCGTCATCGGCGTTTTGTGCCTGACCATGGGCTGGCGCGCCGGCGTCGCCGTGGGATCGGTGCTTTTGCTGACCGTGCTGGGCACGCTGTTCTTCATGTCGGTGTTCGGCATCACCATGCAGCGCATTTCGCTGGGCGCGCTCATCATCGCCATGGGCATGCTGGTCGATAACGCGCTGGTGGTGACTGAAAACATGCAGGTCGCCGTGCAGCGCGGCGTCAAACGCCTCAAGGCCGCCGAGGAGGCCGCCGCCAATACCCAGTGGCCGCTGCTGGGCGCGACCGTGATCGGCATCATGGCGTTCTCCGGCATCGGCCTGTCGCCCGATTCCACCGGCGAGTTTCTGTTCTCGCTGTTCGCCGTGATCGCCATCTCGCTGCTGCTGAGCTGGGTGCTGGCGCTCACTGTCGGGCCGATGATCGCCTATCACCTGTTCAAATCCGAGCGCGGGACCGTCGCCGAGCCCTATGCCGGGCGGCTGTATCGCGGCTATGGCGCGATCCTGACCGGGGCCCTGAAGCGGCGCTGGATCACGGTGGGCGTGCTGGCCGCGATCACAGTGACGAGCTATTGGGGCTTCGGCTTCGTCAAGGCGTCCTTCTTCCCCCATTCCAACACGCCGATGTTCTTTGTCAGCCTCAATCAGGGTCAGGGCACAGACGTGCTCGCCTCGCGTGATCTGGCGCGCGATCTGGCGCGCTGGGCCAGCACCCAGCCGGGCGTCACCCAGGTGGACGCCTTCGCCGGCCGCGGCGCCACGCGCTTCATGCTGACCTACAACACCGAGCAGCCCAACGCGGCCTTCGCCCAGCTGATCGTCCAGACCGCCAACATGCGCGACATTCCCGGCGTGGAGGCGCGCATCCTGGACTATCTGGCGCAGGACTATCCCCATGTGCAGGCGCGCTCTGACCGCATCGTGTTCGGCCCGCCCTCGGGCGCCCAGCTTGAAGCGCGCTTCCAGGGGCCTGACTCCCGCGTGCTGCGTGATCTGGGCGAGACGGCGGTTCTGCGCCTGCGCGAACAGGCCGGCGTGCGCGATCTGCGCACTGACTGGCGCAATCAGGCGCTGATGCTCAGGCCCCAGATCATCGAGGCGAGCGCGCGCACGGTGGGCGTCACCCGCGGCGACATCGGCGAGGCGCTGCGCCTGGCCACAGATGGCGACCAGATCGGCGTCTACCGCGAAGGCATCGACCTCATCCCCATCGTGGCGCGCGCGCCGGCCAGCGAACGCGCCCAGCCCGACAATTTGTCAGACCGGCTGATCTGGAGCCCGGCGCAGAACGCTTATGTGCCCATGAGCCAGGTGGTGTCGGGCTTCACGCTGGAAGCTGAAGAGACGCTGATCCTGCGCCGCGAAAAGGTGCGCACCCTGACCGTCCAGGCCAATCCGCAGCCCGGCGAGACGGCGGCCCAGGCCTTTGCGCGGTTTTCAGCCGTGGTGAACGCCATGGACTTGCCGCGCGGCTACAGCGTGGAATGGGGCGGGGAGCATGAGGCCAACCGGATGGCCAACGAGTCGCTGGGCGGGGTTTTGCCGATCAGCTTCATCGTCATGCTGGCGGTGAGCTTCCTCCTGTTCCAGACCGTGCGTCAGCCGCTCATTGTCTGGCTGATCGTGCCCATGTCGATCTGCGGCGTGACGGCCGGTTTGCTTCTGACCGGCATCGCCTTTTCCTTCACCGCGCTTCTGGGCCTGCTCTCGCTGTCGGGCATGCTGATCAAGAACGCCATCGTTCTCATCGACGAGATCGACCGGCGCATCCGCGAGGGCGAGGCGCCCTGGCCGGCCCTGGTGGACGGATCGGTGAGCCGTCTGCGCCCTGTGCTGCTGGCGGCGGGCACGACGATCCTGGGCATGACGCCGCTCCTGGGCGACGCCTTCTTCCAGGGCATGGCGATGACCATTATCTCCGGCCTCGCCTTCGCCAGCATCATCACGCTGGTGGCCGTGCCGGTGATCTACGCCCTGTTCTTCGGCATCCGCGATCCCAAGCGCGCGTCGGTTCAGGACGGCTCAGAGGAGACGGCGCCCGCTCAATAGCGGGGCCGGTGGACGCGCACCTCGATCCATTCCAGCGACCGTGTCACGCCCATCAGCGAGAACGTCGCCAGCCGGTCCTGGCCGCGCGTATCGACATACTGCACGGTCAGGCGTCCGCCCCGGCGCATGGCGTCGATCAGGCGGGCGGTGGAATCGGGATCGGACAGCACGAAGGCGCCGCTGGCGTCGGCGGCGTAATGGGTCTGCGGGCGGAACACCACCGGATTGCGGCCGTCCACGCGCACCGAAATGGCGCGTGAGCCGTCCACCGGATGGGCCTGGGAGGTGAACACCAGATCATAGCCCTGGCCCGTCGCCCGCGAGCGCAGCTCCAGGCGGTGATCCTCGCGCTCGGAACCGCCGGCGGTGGTGTAGGCGCCGCACAGCCCGCCGCGGCGGCAGCGCGCGGTCCATTGCTGGAAGCGCTCGGTCTCCACTGCGCAGAACGGGCCCTCGCAGACGCCCGGATCGCCCGTTCCCGGCTGGCCGGGCGCGCCCGGCATCACGAAATCGGAATCGATCTGGCCAGCCAGCTCGGTCAGACGCGCGCGCTGGGAGCGCAGCAGCGAGACCCGGCACGAGGTGGCCTGCAGATTGCGCTCGGCATAGGTCCGGCCGAGCATGGCGCCTTCAAAATCGCACTGGAAATCGAGATAGCTGCGCCAGGTCTCGCGCGCGAAACGCAGCGCTTCGGCCTCCCCGGCGCGGCGGAACTGGTCATCGCGCCCGCCGACCATCGCGTCGAGCCGGTTGTAGGCGATGTCGTAATGGCTCTCCGCCTCAAGCAGCAGGCGCGACAGGCAGGCGCGCATCTCCAGCTCGCCACCGGCCGTGCGCTGGCATTCATCCAGCGGCGTGGCCGCGTAATACCCGCCCCAGAGCGGCTGGGCGGGCGCCCAGCGGGCATTATCGGCGATGGCCGGCGCCGCAACGAAGACGGCGGCCACGGCGATGACCCTGACGATAGCGGAAACAGACATATCAAGCCCCTCCAAGCTTGGGGCCGGCGCGTCCCCTTCCACCACCGGCCCGCGATTCTTGCCATCATAGCGTGGAAATCAGGGCGAGGATAAGGCTTTGTTAACCATTTTTCGCGCTCCCGCCCGCCGCGCCGCGCCCTGTACGGGTTTAAGACCGGGGCCCGGGGCCTAGGTGTAAAGTGTCTGGAAGCCGAACGGAGGGCCGCTTCGTGCCCATCGGGGAAACCAAGACCGAAGCCCGCCAGGGCGTGCGCCGCAAAGATCAGGAACGGGTCTTCAAATGGTCCCTGCCGCTGGCTGTGATCGCGTTGGGCGGCGTGCTCGCTATCGCCATCATCTGGCGGCCTTTCTGACACAGCAACGCCGCGCCGCACGCTCGCTTGCCCGATTGCGCACGCGCGCCGCCATGATACAGTCCAAGGCGCTCCGGAGCCGCTGTCGAGGACAGCGCGCTGCTGGCCGGAGCTACCAGGACGAACCTGCCATGAAG
This sequence comes from Oceanicaulis sp., assembly GCA_020832735.1. Classification (GTDB taxonomy): domain Bacteria; phylum Pseudomonadota; class Alphaproteobacteria; order Caulobacterales; family Maricaulaceae; genus Oceanicaulis. Next base: position 17,666 of record JAFIEB010000129.1, on the reverse strand, counting down.
ACAATTCTGTTTGGCGCTGCATCCGCTCTGCTGCTGGCGGCGACGGCTTTCGCCTCGCCCGCCGGTCAGGTGTTTGAAGTGACCGAGACCCATGCCGAATACACCGTCGCCTTCGACGCCGAGGGCGGATATCTCATCGAGACCGGCGAAGGCGCCGCCACGGGCAGCTGGACTCTTGAAGAAGGCGTGCTGTGCCTGACCGCGGCCGACACCGGCCAGACCCGGTGCGCGCCCTGGAGCGATCTGGACGTCGGGCAATCGGACATCACCACCGATTGGGCCGAAGACGGTTCAGCCATCACCATCACCCGCATCGAATAGGCCTGCCGCCTGATTTCAGGCCCCTGAAACCCCGCACCGTTCGACGGTGCGGGGTTTTTTCATGATCCGCCCTTTGGCCCGCCTCTTGCGTCTGGCGCCTCAATGGTCAAGTCTGCCTGCGGGCGGCAAAGGGGGTGTTGCGCCATGAAACATCTGATGAAACCAGCCTTGGCGGCTCTGCTTGCCGCGCCTGCGGCGGCTGCGCTCATGCTGGCGGGACCTGCAGGACAGGCCCAGGCCCAGTCACTGGGCCCTGAGGGACGCGTCTACGCCGTGGAGACCCGCGAGGGACGCTACACCGCCCAGTTCCGGCGCGGCGGCGTCTATCAGGACAGCCGTCCGCGCACCGGCAGCTGGCAATATGACGGACGCACGGTGTGCGTTCTGTTTAACGCCGCATCGCGCAGCCAGCCCGAATACGAAATCTGCAAGCCGTTCCGCGCACTGTCTGTGGGCGAGAACTATGAGACCACCGCCTGGACGCAGGACGCCAGCCCGGCGCGCATCACCCGCGTGGAGTAGGCGCGCGGCTGGCGCAAGACGAGGGCGGCGCAAACTGCTATGCTCTGCGCAGACGAAAAGGGGCCGCACGGCCCGTGTTGATTTGAGGGGATCTGCCCATGGGCCGTTTGTTTGGTCGGATGACGGGGCGCTCGCTGCGCCTGAGCGTCACGCTGTTCCTGGCGTTTGTGCTGTCATACCTGTTTCTGGGCGTTCTGGCCTTCCAGTTCCCCGAAACCCTGCGCGTGCTGCTGCGCTGGGCCGCCGGTGTGGAAAGCTTCCTGACCTCCACCGGCCTGCCGGCGCGCTACAACAATTTCATCGAGATATATCTGAGCAAGGCCACCATTCTGCTGGTCTTCCTCACCGTGTTCTCGCGCGTGCTGATCGCCATTGTGGCCACCATCGTCAACGAGTCCTTCCGCAGCATGGGCGCGCCCAAACCGAAGGCCGGCGCAGCGCGCCGCCCGGCGCCTGCACGCTGACGCGCACGCGCCATTGGCGCAGCGCGCGCCGTGCGGCATGATCGGATCATGAGCCCTGGCGCGCCATGACCGAACCTCGTCCACACCATGTTCTGGTCGTCGATGACGACGACCGCATCCGCGAGCTGCTGGCGCGCTTCCTGCGCGCGCGCGGCCTGCGCGTGACACCCGCCAGCGATGGCGCGCGCGCGCTGTCGCTGATGGAGCAGATCAGCTTCGACCTTGTGATTCTCGACGTGATGATGCCCGGTCTGGACGGGTTCGAGGTGACGCGCCAGGTGCGCGCGCGCGCCGCCACCCCGATCCTGCTGCTGACCGCGCGCGGCGAGCCGGAGGACCGCATACGCGGGCTGTCGCTGGGCGCCGACGACTATCTGCCCAAACCCTTCGAGCCCGAGGAGCTGGTGTTGCGCGTCCAGGCCATCCTGCGCCGCTCCCTGCCCCGGCTGCGCGGACCGTCAAAGGTCAGCTTCGGCGAGTGGCTGTTCGAGCTGGACACGCTGCGCCTGACCCGCAACGGGGAAGGCGTGCGCCTGACCGGCGGCGAGGCGGCGCTGCTGCAGGCGCTGGCCGCCCAGCCCGGAGAGGCGGTCAGCCGCACCACCCTGTCCGAACGCGCCGCCGCCGGCGCCGGAGAGCGCGCGGTGGACGTCCAGATCACCCGTCTGCGCCGCAAGGTGGAGGCCGATCCCAAGGCGCCGGTCTGGATCCAGCCCGTGCGCGGGGAAGGTTACCGCCTGGTCGCCGAGCCGGTGTTCGCGCCGGCGCGCGTGTGAGGCGGCCATGCGGTTCAGCCTCAAGCGCTATCTGCCCAAGGGCCTGTTCCAGCGCTCGCTCCTGATCATCGTGCTGCCCGTGGCCCTGATGCAGGGGGCGGTGACCTGGGCCTTCTTCGAACAGCACTGGCGCACCACCACGGCGCGCCTGTCGGAGAACATCGCCGGGGACGTGGCCCTGATCGTGAAAATGCACCAGCGCTCGGACGGCGAGGATTTTGACCAGACCGCCGCCCTGGCCTTCACCACGCTGGGCCTGTCGGTGGAGCACCGCGAGAGCGACACCCTGCCCACCACCCGCCGCACGGCCTTTTTCCGGGTGCTCGACCGCACCCTGCGCCGGGCGCTGGCGGGCAAGCTGTCCGAGCCGTTCTGGTTCGACACCACCCGCTATCCCAATTACGTGGACATTCGCGTGGAGACCGAGGGCGGCGTGTTGCGCTTCATCGCCGCGCGCGATCAGGTCTTCGCCACGACAGGCCATATCTTCGTCATCTGGCTCAGCGGCGCGACGCTGCTTCTCCTGACCGTCGCCATCCTGTTCATCCGCAATCAGGTCAAGCCGATCCGCCAGCTCGCCGAGGCCGCCGAGGCGTTCGGGCGCGGCCAGGACGTGGAGCGCTTCAAGCCCGCCGGCGCGCGCGAGGTGCGCCAGGCCGCCAGCGCCTTCCTGGACATGCGTGCGCGACTGAAGCGCCACATGGAACAGCGCACACAGCTGCTGGCAGGGGTCAGCCATGATCTGCGCACGCCGCTCACCCGCCTGCGCCTGCAGCTCGCCCTGATGCCTGACAGCCCCGAACGCGACGCGGCGCGCAGCGACATCGCCGAGATGGAGGCGGCGCTGGAGGAATATCTCGCCTTCGCGCGCGGCCAGGCCGGCGAAGAGCCGGGCCCGGTGGACCTCACCGCCCTGTGCGAAACGCTGGGCGATGACGCGGCGCGGCAGGGTGTGGATTTGCGCCTTGATCTGGAAGAAGCTCTGACCGTCCAGGCGCGCGAGGGCGCGCTCAAGCGCGCTCTGGTCAATCTGGTGCAGAACGCGGCGGCCCATGGGCAGGATGTGGCGCTGAGCGCCCGGCGTCAGGGCCCGCGTATCGAAGTCATCATTGATGATGACGGGCCGGGCATCGACCCCGAGCTGCGCGAGGATGCGTTCCGCCCGTTCAACCGGCTCGATGACTCGCGCAACGCCAACCACACAGGTGTGGGGCTGGGTCTGGCCATCGCGCGCGACACGGTGCGCGCCCATGGCGGGGAGCTGCGCCTGGAGGATTCGCCCCTGGGGGGGCTTCGCGCGCGTGTCAGTCTGCCGGCCTGAAGCGGCCAGCGCCTTGACCGCGCCACACTGGCGCCGTGAACTTCGGGGCAAGAGGCGCACACCGGCGCGCCAGGACTGAGGAGCCGCCACCATGAGCGTCAGCTTGATCACGGCCGCAGCCGTCTGGGCGGCGTCTGCTGCAGCCGCGCCGGCCGGCCCCCATCTTGCGGGCGATGACTATCTGGCCGCGCGCGGCGCGCCGCTTGAAGCCCTCGCCATTACGCAATGGACGCGCACCCGCGCCCCGCTGGACGGCGGCATCGAAGCTGCCGGCTCGGGCGTGACCTTCGCCGTGCGCCTGGGCGCCGACTGGGCCGGCTGGCGCAGCGCGGACGGACCGGAATCGCTCGCCGACTGGCGCACCCGGCGCCTGCTGACGCTGAGCCCGGACGGCGCCGATTTCACCAATGCCAGCCTGTATGGCGAGACCCGGCGCCGGCTCGACACCTATGTCGCCCTGTCCGGCGCGGGCGCGCTTGAGGAGATCGCGTTTGGCGCCGCGGGCGTGTTCCACCGCATCTGGCTGGAAGCGGCCATGGGCGTGGCCCCCGCTCAGGGCACGCTGGACATTGAGGACACGGCGCCCGGCTTTACAGCGTCCTTCGATGGCGAGCGCGTGTTCCATGCCGATTTCGGCGGCGGGCCGGACAGTCTGTGCCAGGGCGCGGCGCTGACCGGCGCCGAGGCGCGCAGCGCGCGCTACTGGCTGCGCCACGCCGCGCCGGTCCATCCCGATGTGATCGATCAGCTGGCTGCGGCCGAGGTCTTTCCCTGCGCCTTCGAACTGACGGTTTACAGCCCCGACAGCCCGCAAGGGCGCCTGGAGCGCTGGGTGCTGAACGCTCCGCCCGCCGCCAGCGAAGATGACGCGCCTGAAACGCCGGAAGCGCTCACCGAGCCTGAACCGGAAACGGACGCGGACGATGCGCCCGGACCGCAGGACGCCGAGCTGAGCCTGACCGAGATTCTGGACCGGCTGGCCCGGGGCGAAGACGCCGGCATGGACGCCGACGCCATGCTGCGCGCCCTGGCTGCGCCGGAACCCGAGCCTGCGCCGCGCACCCTGCCCGCTGCGCCCGCAGCCACGCCTGCACAGACAGACCCGTCGCTGGCCCTGCGCCTGCCGGCCGCGCCTGATGCGCGCGTGGTCCTTCAGGGCGAGGCCTATCTGGAAACCGCCGGCGAGGCCGCGCTGGCCGCCGTCACCGGCGAAGGCGGGCGCGCGCCGGACGAAGCCGATTTCTACGAGGCCTTCGAGATCGCTCGCAGCTCCGGGCGTCTGGCCGATGCGCTGCTGATCACCGTTCAGGAGACCCATCATTTCGGCCCCTGCCCGCAAGACGCGGTGGTGGGCGGCGCGCGCCTGACCTGCACGCTGGTGCGTGATCTGGCCCGCTCGGGCATCGGCCAGCAGCGCTATGAGCGCGCGGCCCAGGGCGTGGATGCGGCGCTGGAGGGCGCCCATCGCAGCGCCACCGAGGCGCTCGCCCCCTTCATCGAACTCGACGGCCCCGGCGGCGCGGCGGCGCGCCTTCTCACCGCCGGCGCGCTGATCGGCTGGGGGCCGGACGGGCTGGCCGCGCGCCCCGACCTCGATCCGGCCGGGCTGATGCTGGAAGTGATCGAATCCGATCCCTTCGCCCAGGAAGCCTACTGGCGCATGGGCCAGCGCTTCATGGAGGCCGGAGCGCCGGAAACCGCCTGGACGCTGTTCGATCTGGGCCGCAACCTGCCCGGCCGGGAGCCGGGTCCCGGCCTGTCCCAGGTCAGCGCCATTGAGGCGCGCCTGGCCGAACTGGCGCCGCACTGGCTGCCGGCGCCGGACCTTCCCTGAGCCTCCCTCCGGCGCGAAAATTCACCTTTCGCTAACCGTGCCGTTTGACCGGGCGTTAAGCGCGAACGCGTAAAGTGCGCCCATGACACACGCCGCACCCCGCCCGGCGCGCAGCCGCCATAAGCTGACCTTGCGCTTCATCAAGGCGCGCGAGGGGGCGACGGCTGTCGAGTTCGCGCTGATCGCCGGACCGTTTTTCATTTTGCTGATGGGCGTGATCGAGATCGCGCTGTTCTTCTTCGCCACCACCATGATCGAGAACGCGACCGCCGAGGCTGCCCGCGACGTGCGCACCGGAGAGGTGATCGCGGCCGGCGAAGGGCCGGGCGAGTTCCGCAACCGCATCTGCGCGCGCATAGGCGCCATCGCCGACTGCGCGCGCCTGCAGGTGGACGTGCGCCGGGTGGACAGCTTCAGCGCCGCCCAGCTGGGCGCCCTGATCGGCGAGGAGGGTGTGGACACCACCGGCTTTGGCTTCGATCCGGGCGGGCCTGGCGACATCGTGGTGGTGCGCGCCGTCTATGAATGGCCGCTGCTGGCGCCGGGCATGCTCAACGGCATGGCCAACCTGCCCGGCAACAAGCGCCTGATCGTGGCCGCCGCCGCTTTCCGCAACGAACCCTTCGAGGTGTGACCGCCATGCTCGCCGCGCTCGCCCGATTCATCCGCCTCGACCGCCTCGCGCGCGACCGGCGCGGCGTGTCCGCAGTAGAGTTCGCGCTGATCGCGCCCCTGCTGATCGCGCTCTATATGGGCGCAGCCCAGATCAGCCTGGCGCTGAGCGCGGACCGCAAAGTGTCGGGCGCCGCCCTGATCGTGGCCGATCTCGCCGCCCAACGCGACACCATCACCAACGCCCAGATCGCCGACTATTTCGCCGGCGGGCGCGCCATGACCGCGCCATTCGACGGATCGGGCCTGGCCTTGCGCATCTCCTCTGTGCGCATGGACCCGGACGGCAATGTGTTTCTCGACTGGAGCGTGGCGGACGGCATGGCGCCGGCCGAGGCGGCGCCGGCCCTGCCCGCGGACCTTTTGGCGCCGGGCAGTTCGGTGATCATCGTGGACGCCGAAATGCCGTTCACCACCGCGTTCGGCGATCTGTTCGGCTCGCCCGTCACCTTGCGCGACACCGCCTGGCTGCGCCCGCGCCGGTCAGGCCATGTGACCAATACCAGCGAACCGACAGGCGGGGTGGAGGCGCCGCCCGTGGAGCTCTTGCCCGATCCCGAACCGGAGCCTCAACCCGAACCGGAGCCGGAGCCGGAGCCGGAACCGGAGCCCGAGCCGGACCCCGCACCGCCGCCGGAGAGTGATCCTGAACCGGTCCACTGCCCGCCCGGCCACCGCCGTCAGGGACGCTGCTAGAGCATTGTCTGCGAGAGCGAAAACCGGTTTCCCGGTTCGAAAATGCGGTCAACCAGCGTCCTGGCGCGCAAGGCTCAAAGGCTGAAGGTCGGCGACCAGCGGATGAAGGCGGCCAGGATCAGGCTGAGCATTGCGCCCGCGGTGAGCAGGAGGCGCAGCGGCAGATACCAGGCCGGATAAGTCGCCCCGCGCACCGCCGCGCGGTCCCACAGATAGGCGATGGCGAAGCCGGCGATCAGAACGCCCCAGCCGGTCAGCTCCAGGTCCAGCGGCAGGCCGGGCCGCCCCCAGACCTGCATCAGCACCGCCAGCCAGCCCGCCAGCGACAGGATCACCGCCAGGATCAGCACGCCTGAGCGCGGCGCGTCGGCGCGGATGACCAGCTCGGCCGCCCAGCGCCCGCCGGCCAGGAAGGACAGGATCACCGCCGCATAGACCGGCAGGGCGTTGGCCGCCTGCAGGGCGATCTGTCCGCCCATGGCCAGGCCGAGCGCGCCGGCCACGAACGGAACCAGCCCGGCAAAGCCGAGCACGACAGGCAAAAGCGGCGCATCGCTGAGGCGTTTCATCAGACCTCTCCAGTCCAGATCAGTTCCGCCGCATCACGACAGAGGCGAGCCAGCCGGCGATCACGGCCAGCAGCACCGCCAACAGGCCATAGGCGAGCGGGCGTTCATGGGCAATATCATAGATGACGCGCTCAGCGCCCGCCTTGACCACTTCCAGCGACGTGCGCCGCACCGCGATCGGCACGCCCTCGCGGAACAGATACACGTCGGCGTCATAGATGCCGGTGGGCGTGGCCGGCGGCAGCACCACCCGGGCGCGGAACAGGCCGCCCTCGAGCACCTCCACCCCGCCGGGCGCCTCCACATAGAGCGCGTCGCGCGCCTTGTTGCGCACCACCGCCGAGCGATAATCGACAATCGCGGCGCCGATGTCGGACACCACCACGCCAGCCACCCCGAACCGGGTCTCGATGCGCTCTGTCTCGGGCGAGGACAGGCGCACATGCTCCATGCCGATGCGGTTGCGGCGCAGGGCCGAGAAGGTCGCAAACTCCGCCAGAGGCCGGGTGGAGGCGACCGCGTAATAGCCCGCCACCTCCTCAAAGCGCACCGGATCGGCGTTGACCCAGACGCCCAGAACACGCTGGCGGCGCATCACCCGGATGTCGCGCACCGGGCCGCGCACCACCACGGCGATGTCGTCGCCGGGCTCCAGCCCCACCGCCGCGCCGTACAGCACCAGCTCGGCGCCGGCGAAATTGGAGCGGATCTCCACCACGTCCTCGGTCAGGGCCGCGGCGATCTGGGCTTCAGGCGCGGGCGCGGCAGGTTCGGCATCCTGCAGGGCGTGCGACGGCCCGGCGGTCAGGGCCGCCGCGATCAGCGCCAGAGTGAGGACAGCGGCGCGCATCATGGCCCCCTCACCTCGATCAGCACGTAGAGGTCGGACGGCTCGGCGGCCAGATCCCAGGCCAGCTTCAGGCACACCGCCACCACGATCAGAGCCAGCCCCGCGCGCAGCTCCTCGGCGCGCACCTTCTGGCCGTAGCGCGCGCCGATCTGGGCGCCCACCACCCCGCCGACGATCAGGATCGCGGCCAGCACGATGTCCACGGTCTGGTTCTGCGCTGCGTGCAGCACGGTGGTCAGGGCGGTGACGAACAGGATCTGGAACAGCGAGGTGCCGATGACCACATTGGTGGGCATGCGCAAGAGATAGATCATGGCCGGCACGGCGACGAAGCCCCCGCCGACGCCCATCAGCGCGGCCAGCACCCCCACCAGAAACCCCAGCGCCAGCGGCGGGATCACGCTCATATACAGGCCTGAAACCGCAAACCGGGTCTTGAACGGCAGGGTGTCGATGAAGGTGCGCTTGCGCCGGCGCGGGCGCGGCGGGGCGCTGGCGCGCGAACGGCGCACGATGGCGCCCACGCTTTCAACCAGCATCAGCGCGCCGATGACGCCCAGAAAGCCGACATAGCAAAGCGCGATCACCAGCTCGATCTGGCCGGTGGCCTGCACCAGGGCGAAGATCTGAACCCCCGCCACCGAGCCGAACGCCCCGCCAATGATCAGGATCAGCCCCATCTTCACGTCCAGCGACCGCCGGCGGAAATGGGCGATGGCGCCGGACATGGACGAGGCCACGATCTGGTTGATCTGGGTGGACACCGCCACGGCGGGCGGCACGCCCATGAACATCAGGATCGGGGTCATCAGAAAACCGCCGCCCACGCCGAACAGCCCCGACAGAAATCCGACGCCCAGACCCAGGGCAAGCAGGACGAAGAGGTTGAGTGAGACTTCCGCGATCGGCAGGTAGATCAGCACGGTCCTAGCCGGCCGCTTGCCAGGGCTGGCGCGGATACCGTCCCTGGGCGAGCGGGTCAGCCGGGCGCGGCGTAAAGCTCTCGGCCACCGCATCGGCGGCGCTGCGCTGGTCGGCGGTGAGCTGGCGGCGCAGGCTGGAGGCGCGCGCTGCGGCGTCCTCATCGCCGGCATTGGCCGCGATGCGCAGCCAGGCATAGGCGTCCGGCAGGCTCTGAGGCACGCCGAAGCCCTCCTGGAACAGGAGCGCGATATTGAACTGGCTGTCGCGATTGCCGTGCAAGGCCGCTTCCTGGAACCAGCGCGCGGCGGCGGTCTGGTTCTCGGGCGTATCGTCGGCGCTGATGAACATGCCGCCAGCCTCGAACATGGCCAGCACATTGCCGGCCTCGGCGGCGCGCACCATCCACTGGCGCGCGGCGGCGGCGTCCGCCTCCACGCCCTGTCCGCGCTGCAGCATCATGGCGTAGCGGCGCATGGCGTCGGGCACGCCCTGCTCGGCGGCGCGGCGCATCAGCGCGGCGGCGTCGCCCAGGGCGCCCGCCTCCAGACGCTCCAGCGCCAGCTGATAGCGCGCCACCCGGTCGCCATCGGCCGCCGCGCGCTCCAGGCTGGGCGGCTCCGCGCGCGGGGTGGGCTCAGACGCAGGTTCAGCCGCGCGCGGCGCGGGCTGGGAAGGTTCGCGATCGGCGGGAACCGGCGCGTTGCGCGGCACGGGAACCGGATCGGGCAGGCCGGGCGTGTCGCCCGCATCCGCCGCTTCGTCTGCGGCCTCTTGCGGTGTGGAGCTGTCTGCGGCCTCGTCCGGGATCACCGGCCCGGCGGGAACAGACGGTCCGGGCGCGGCGCCCGAACCGGCGTCGGCGAACAAGGTAGACAGCGCAGCGGCCGGATCGGACGGCGCCGGGCGCGCAGGCGATCCCCCGCCAAAGGCTTCCAGCGCCAGCACGCCCGCCGCGGCGGCCACGGCGGCGAAACCCAGCACGCTGGCGCCCACCAGCACGACGCGGCTGCGCCCGGCCTCGGGCTCAGGCGGCGGGGCCCAGTCGGCGGCGTTCGCACGATTGGCGCGCACGGTCTTGCGCGCCGCCGCCAGGAAATCAGCATCCGCCGTGGCGCCCATGCGCGCTTCGCGCCGGGCTTGAGCCGGCTCTGGCGCCGCCTGGGCGGGCGATGACAGCGGCTCTTCGGGCCAGAACGCGCCGGCGCCGGGCGCTGAATCGGCGCTCACCGCAAAATCATCTTCGCCGCCGGCTGCATCCTCAAGGCCGGGCGGCTGGGGCAGGGTCTCATCGGCTTCGACCGAGAATGTATGCGCGCCCGGCGCGGCCAGAGCCGCAGCCCACTTCGGCGCGGGCGCCTCATCGCCGTCATCACCGCCATCGCCGCCGTCATCACCGCCGCCGCCGCGCCGCCGGCGCGCGGGCGCATCCGGACCGGAGGCGTCAGATGATCCCTTGCGCTCGATCGCTTCGAGCCGGTCGGCCAGCGCCGTCATCGCGCGCTGCACCGGAGAGAGCGCCTCGGCGGTCTCCGCGCGCGCCTGGTCGAGGCGCTCATACACCCCGCCCATGGCGTCATTGATGCGCTGGGCGGTGCGTTCCTCGGAGGCGCGTATGCGCGCGTCCAGATCCGCTTCGGGCGCGGCTGCGCGCGCCTGTTCCATGCGTTCGACGACCTTGGCCATGCGTTCGCCTGCCGCTTCGACCGCGCGGGCCGAGCGTTCCTCGGCCTTGTGCACGCGATCAGAGAGGGTCTCGCCCAGACGGGCCACCTCCTCGCCGATGCGCCGCACTGCGGCGGTGTTTTCAGCGCGCACCGTATCCAGGCGCGCTTCCAGGGTGGTTTGATCCTCGCGGGTCCGGCGCGCGCGTTCGGTCTCGCTGAAGCGATGCTCCAGCCGGCGCTCGGCCGCCTCGATGCGGCGGTCCACGGCGCGCGACAGCCGGCCCACTTCGTGAGCGATACGGTTCAGAGCGTCGGACTGGCGCGCCTCGGCGGCGGCCAGCCGGCCTTCAGCCGCCTCCAGCGCCCGCTCCAGGCGTCCGGCGCCGCCCGTCTCCCCGTCCAGCGCGGCGATCTGGCGCGCGCAGTCTTCGCGGGTCTCGCGGATTATAGCCGCCAGTTCGCGGCCCAGCACCTCGAAACGGCGATTGATTTCATCGGCGCCCACCGATGAGCCCTGGCGCGCCTCCAGCTCGCGTAAGCGCGCGTCCAGCGCCTGCTGCGATCCGGCCAGCGCGTCGGCGGCCTGATGGGTGGCGTTTTCAGCGGCGATGATGCGGCTCTGCAGGCGGCGCGCGATATCCTCGACGCCGCGCATGGTCTCGCCTACGCGCTGTGTCTGCGCCTCGACCTGGTCACGCAGCGCCTTCTGGTCGTCGCGCAGGCGGGCCTCGGTCTCGTCCAGGCGCGCGCCCAGAGCTTTGGCGGTGCGTTCGGACGCCTCGCGGCGGCGCTCGTCTTTGTGGGCGAGATTATCAAGTTCGGCGCGCACGTCGCGTTCGGTCTCGTAAAGCCGGCCGGCAAGCTTGCCCATGGTGGTCTCGACCGCCTTGAGGGCCGCCGGATCAGCGCCCCCGGCCGGACCGGCCCGCTCCAGGCGGCGCAGGCGCTCCATCAGCTCGTCATGGCGCCCGCGGGTGCGCGCCAGCGCTTCTTCGAACGCGCCCTCGTCCTCGCCGCGCGCCTCCTCCAGCATCTCAAGCCGGCGCGACAGAGCCAGCACCGACTGGTCCACGCCGGTCAGAGCGTGCTGGGAACGCTGCTCGGCGGACTCCAGCCGGTCGGTCAGGCGCGCGATCACCGCGCGCAGGGCGTCGTTATCCCCTTCATCGCCGCCGCCGCCACCAAAGCCGGGATAGGCCGACAGGCGCTCGTCCCAGTCCTCGGAGCCGCCAGCCGGGCCGTCATCGAGAATAACCTTGTTGAGCCACTCGCCCAGGGTCATGCCTTCCCGGCGCGCCGCCGTCTTGGCGATCGCGCGGGCGCGAGGGTCGATCCCCTTCACACTCCAAGGCGCCCCGGACGGCATACCGAATCAACTCCCAAAGACTCCCTGCGACGCTAGCTGACCCGTTAATCTTGTGTAAACCGGATGCGAGACCGCAATATCTGGTATCCACACAGAAATCAGCACCGCCGGACGCGGCGCACAGGCGCGCCCGCCTATCAAGAGGGGGCGGTGCGGTTAACGCCGCGTAAAACTGTGTAAATGAGCCCCGGCGCAGCTGCACAAGCCGCGCCGGGCCTTTCAGGTCCGCCCGTGGCCGCGCTCAGGCGTCCACGGTCTCGCGCGCAGGCAGGTCGCGGCGCGTGCGCTGCTCCTCACCGATGCGGGCGATGAACTCATCCAGACTGAACACGCCCAGATCGCCATGCTCGCGATGGCGCACGGCCACAGCTCCCGCTTCAGCCTCGGCGTCGCCGACCACCAGCATGTAGGGGATTTTCTGGGTCTGGGCGTTGCGGATCTTCTTCTGCATCCGCTCCGAACCCAGATCCGCCTCCACACGCACGCCGCTGCTGACCGCGCCGATATCGGCCTTCATCAGCTTGCGGCGCACCGAGAGCGCGTAATCCTCATGCCGGTCGGCGATAGGGATGACCACGGCCTGCACCGGCGCCATCCAGACCGGCAGCTTGCCGGCGTAATGCTCCAGCAAAATACCGGTGAAGCGCTCCAGCGAGCCGAACAGGGCGCGGTGCAGCATCACCGGCGGGCGCTTGTCGCCCTCGGCGGTGATGTAGAACGCGTCCAGGCGCGCAGGCAGGTTGAGGTCGACCTGCAGCGTGCCGCACTGCCAGTCGCGCCCGATGGCGTCGCGCAGCACGAACTCCAGCTTCGGCCCGTAGAAGGCGCCCTCGCCAGGATTGTGCGTATAAGGCAGGCCCGTGGCCTCGATCGCGGCTTTCAGCGCAGCCTCGGACTGATCCCAGACCGCGTCCGAGCCGATGCGCTTTTCCGGACGGTCGGAGAATTTCACCCGCACGTCCTCGAACCCGAAATCCTTGTAGATATCAAGGATCAGCCGGCACACCTCGACGCTCTCGGCGGTGATCTGGTCTTCGGTGCAATAGATGTGAGCGTCATCCTGGGTAAAGGCGCGCACGCGCATCAGCCCGTGCAGGGCGCCGGACGATTCAAACCGGTGCACCTTGCCGAACTCGGCGATGCGCAGCGGCAGCTCGCGATAGCTGCGCAGGCCGTGCTTGAACACCTCCACCCCGCCGGGGCAGTTCATCGGCTTCAGGGCGAACACCCGCTCCTCCACCTCCTCGGTGGTGAACATGTTCTCGCCGAACTTCTCCCAGTGGCCCGAACGCTCCCACAGGCGCCGGTCCATCAGGTCGGGCGTGTTGATCTCGACATAGTCGGCCTCGGTCTGGCGCCGGCGCATATAGTCGATCAGGCTCTGGAACAGGGTCCAGCCCTTGGGATGCCAGAACACCGCGCCGGGGGCCTCTTCCTGGAAATGGAATAGATCCATCTCCCGGCCGAGGCGGCGGTGATCGCGCTTTTCGGCTTCCTCGATCTGGACGAGGCGCTGCTCCAGCTCCTCCTTGGTGTCATAGCCAAGGGCGTGGATGCGCTGGAGCTGGGCGTTCTTCTGATCGCCGCGCCAATAGGCGCCGGCGATGGAGCGCAGCTTGAAATGACCTACCTGGCCGGTGTGGTCCACATGGGGACCGCGGCACAGATCGACGAAATCGCCGGTGCGGTAGAAGGTCACCGTCTCGGCGCCCTCGGCCACAACGGACTCATCCCCGGTCTCTTTCGCAATCGCGGTCGAGCCCTTGTCGCGCAGGAGCTTTAAAAGCTCCACTTTCAGCGGCTGGCCCTCGCGCTCCATATAGGCGATGGCGTCGGCGATGGGCAGCTCCTCGCAGACAAAGCGGTGCTTGGCCGCGCGCAGCTCCTTCATGCGCTTTTCGATCTTCGGCAGATCCTCCAGCGTCAGCGGCTCGGGAAGCGCGATGTCATAGAAGAATCCGGTCGCTGTCGCCGGCCCCACCCCGAACTGCGCGGTCGGGAACAGGTCCTTGATCGCGGCGGCCATCAGGTGCGCGGCCGAATGGCGGCGCGTCTCGACGGGAAAGGCGTCTTGCGACATGGGAGCGGGCTTTCAGATCGGTCCGGACCAAAACGGAAGCGCTGCGCGCGCCGGACACACGCACATCACGCCCTGATTTAAGCATTCGCCCCGACCCTGTCCACGCAGGGCGCGCGCGCAGGTGCAGCATGAGCCCGGGCGGGCCTCAATCTACGCCCCCAGCGCCCGGCCCAGCGCCTCCGCGACGCGCGCCGGATCATCATCGGCCATGCCCGGCCAGAGCGGCAGGGAGAGGGTGCGCGCATAATACGCTTCTGCGCCCGGCAGCGGACCGGCGCCATGGCGCGGGGCGTAAAACGGCTGGCGGTAAAGCGGGATATAGTGGACCTGGGCGCCGATCCCGTCCGCCTTCAGCCGCGCCATCACGTCAGCCCGGCTCACGCCCGCCGCCGCAAAATCGATGCGCACATTGTAGAGATGCCGGCACGGATCGCCTTTACCGTCCGCGGGCGTCAGCACCAGCGGGGCGAGGCCGGTCAGCGCCTCCTGATACAGCGCCGCCAGCGCGCGCCGGCGCGCGGCGAAGAGCGGCAGGCGCCTCAGCTGCGAGCGGCCGAGCGCCGCGTTGATGTCGGGCATGCGGTAATTCCAGCCGAGCTGGACCATCTCGTGCCACCACGGCTCATGCGCGCCCTGCGCGCGCTGAAACCGTGCCGGATCGCGCTCCACGCCGTGGGAACGGGCGCGCGCCATATGCCCGGCGAGCTTTGCCGAGCGCGTGGTGACCATCCCCCCCTCGCCGCACGCCAGCGTCTTGACCGGGTGGAAAGAGAACGTCGACGCGTCGCTGTGATCGCTGGCTCCGGCCGGGCGCCCCTGCGCATCCACTGAGCCAATCGCGTGACAGCTGTCCTCCACCACCGCCAGCCCGGCCTGGCGCGCCATGTCAGCAATCGCGGGCATGTCGCACATCGCCCCGGCCAGATGCACCGGCAGCACGGCGCGCGCTGAGGAGCCTGCGCGCGACAAAGCCTGGCTGAGCGTATCCGGCGTCATCAGGCCGGTGGCGGCGTCCACATCGGCGAAGATCACCTCAGCCCCGCAATAGAGCGCGGCGTTGGCGGTGGCCAGGAAGGTGACCGCTGGCGTGATGCACACATCGCCCTTGCCTGCGCCCAGCGCGTCGAGCGCCAGGTGCAGCGCGGCGGTGGCGCTGTTGCAGGCTATTGCGTGCGGCGCGTCCACAGCCTCTGCAAAGTCGCGCTCGAACGCAGACACTTCCGGGCCGGTGGTCAGAAAATCGCTGCGCAGCACGCGTGCGACGGCCTCGATATCGCTCTCGTCGATGGACTGGCGCCCGTAGGGCAGATCGATCATGGCGCACCGCTCCGCTGGATATGGTCACGCTCGCCTGAGTCTGGCCCGAACGGAAACCGCCCGGCGGGCGGGCGCCGGGCGGTGTCTTCAAAGCGGGCTGCGTCAGCCTTACCGGCCGAACAGCGACAGGATGATCTGCGGCTCGGAGTTGGCGATGGACAGCGCCTGAACGCCCAGCTGCTGCTTGACCTGCAGCGCCTGCAGGCGCGCGCCCTCCTTGGCGAGGTCTGCGTCCACCAGATTGCCCACGCCCACTGTGAGCGCGTCGGTGAGCTTGCCCACGAAGGTGCGGTGGGCCTCCATCTTCTTGCCGTCCGAGCCCAGATTGGCCAGCGCCGAGTTGACATTGTCCAGGCTCGCCGAGATGGCGCTGACGACCTGGCCGGCCAGCGTGACGGTGCCGAGGCTCGCCGTGCTTTCAATGGTGATGATGGCGCCGGAGAAGGACATGTCGTGGGCTGACAGATTGATCGTGCGCGCCGCATCGGCGTCGGCCAGGAAGTCGATGCCGTTGCTCAGGGAGCCGTTCAGCAGGTTCGCGCCGTCAAACTCGGCGTTGGAGATGATCACATTGACCTGTTCCATCAGCGCCTTGAAGTCGCCGTCATAGGCCTGGCGCGCGAACGCGTCGATGGACGGGTCCATGGCGGCGGTGGCTTTTTCGCGCATCTCGATCAGCAGGTCGGAGATCGCCTCGGCGGCCGCGATGGCCACGTCGGTGATCGACACCGCCCGGTCCAGCGAGCCCTTGACCGATCCCAGCGCGCCGATATCGGCCCGCATGCTCTGGGCGACGGCGAAGACGGCCGCATTGTCCTTGGCGCCTGACACGCGCAAGCCGGTATTGATGCGGTTTTGCGCCCCGTTGATGTCCTGATTGGTCTTGTTCAGGTTCTGCAGGGCGATCATAGCCGAGGTGTTGGTGTGGACGCTCAACGTCATAGGTATTCTCCCGTATCCCGCCGCCACGTTCCGCAGCGCTGTCGCCCGCCTGTGCAGCAAGCCGCGGACCAGTCCGGGATCAGGAGAAAAATGTGATGCAAATCAAGGGAGTGTAAAAAAGACCGCGCGCCCGGCCAGGCCAGACGCGCGCTGTCTTGGTTAATTTCTGCCGGGCAAGCCGGTCAGTCTTGCCGGGCTTAGACCCGCTGATCGACCAGGCCGCCCTGCCCGTCGCGCAGAAACGCGATCAGGTCCAGATAGCCTTCAGGCGGCCACTGGCGCATGGTTTCGCCGGTGTCCGGATTGAGAATGCGGTAGATGAACCTGCCCGCCCGTTCTTCCCGGTCGATGAGCAGACGCGAGCGCCCGCTGACATCAAGCTGGTCCCGAAGGGCTTCGATCTTGTCCACCGTCCGCGGCAACGCCTTCCCGATCGCGGCCTTAACAGCCGTCTGGATCGGGTCGTCCCCTTTAGAGCCGCGCTGTCGGGACCCGTCGGCCCCGCCGGCGTCTGCGGCCCACTCAGGGGACGACAAGGCCGTCCCTGACATGAGCGTCGCAATATCCGTCATCTATGTGTCACTGAACGCGTCAGCGTCCGGCGCCTCCTTTGTTGCAGGCCGCCTCCCGGATCGGGAAGCCGGTGACGACGGCCGGAGGGAACCCCTTCGCTCCGGCCGTCATCGCCGTTATGGGCTTTTCCTAGCGGAAGAAGCCCAGGATGGTGCTCGGCGCCGAGTTGGCGATGGAGAGCGCCTGGATGCCCAGCTGCTGCTTGACCTGCAGCGACTGGAGCCTTGCGGACTCCTTGGCCAGATCGGCGTCCACCAGGTTGCCGATGCCCTTCTCCAGCGTGTCGGAGAGCTTGCCCACGAAGGTCTTGTGGATCTCCAGCGATCTGGAAGAGGTGCCCAGGCGCGCCAGCGCCGAGTTGACGTTGTTGAGGGATTCCTCAATGTCGTCAGCCAGATCGGAGGCCTGGGTGGCGGTGGCGAAGGACGCAGCCGCGGCCAGGGTCACGATCGACCCGCCCAGGCTCATGTCCTCGTCGGCGACCGTGATCGTGTTCGAGCCGTCGGCATTGGCCAGAGCCGAGATGCCGCCGGTCACAGACCCGTCGATCAGGTTGATGCCGTTGAACTCGGCGTTCTCCACGATCGTGGAGATCTGCGCGCGCAGCGCCGTGAAGTCCTCGTTCAGAGCCGAACGCGAGGCCGTGTCGAGCGAGGTGTCGGAAGCGGCCAGGGCCTTTTCCTTCATCTCGATCAGAAGGTCGGAGATGGCCTCGCCGGCCGCCAGGGCCACGTCGGTCACCGACACCGCCAGATCCAGCGACTGGTTGACGGCG
>JAFIEB010000117.1 GCA_020832735.1 Oceanicaulis sp. | reverse complement strand
CAGCACCGCGCCCTCCACCAGACCGCTGCGCCACAGCCAGTCGCCATACGGCCCTGTCGGCGCCTGCAAAAGCGCGCCCAGAGGAACCGCCTCGCCGGCAGCGAAACTCACCGAGCTGTTCCCAACAGGCTGGAAGGCGGCGTAAAGATTGATCAGGCCTCGACCGTCATCGGCGCTGTGATTGTTCAGGACCAGCAAATCTGCGGTCTCGAACAAGATCTGCAGCGCTTCATTGCCCTGAAGATGCGGGAAGGCTTGGAGCAGGAGCGCAAGCGCGCCAGCCACGAACGGTGCAGACAGGCTGGTCCCGTTAAAGTGGGCGTATTGAGGCTCGCCCGTGGGTGAATTGAGGTAAGGCGCAAAGATGCCCCGCCCCGGCGCGAGCAGATAAAAGTCCCCCATCCCGCCCGCCCGGTTGGAGAAGCTGGATCGATTGTAATCCAGATCGATAGAGCCCACGGCTACCGCAAATCCCATGGCGTCCGCTGTTGCCGCGAAGTTGGCCGGGAACGCTGGACTGTCGCCGCTTCCGTCCTCCTCCTCGCCATCATTGCCAGCTGCGATGACCAGAAAGACGCCAGCTTGCGCGGCCCGGCGCAAGGCCGCGAAGGTTAAAGTCAGATTATCGTTCTCGGCCGGGGCGGCGCCCAGTGAGATGTTGATGACACGCGCTCCGTTCGCGATCGCATAGTCGATCGCCGCTGCGATATTGGTGTCAGAGAAGCGGCATCCGCCATCATCGGGATCATCATCCTCGCAAGTGCCCGGCGAATCGGTGCGTATCGCCATGACTTGGCTTTCGAACGCCAGCCCGTGCATCTGCACGCCATCGCGATTGGCTGCGATAACTCCCGCCACCGCTGTGCCGTGACCATCAATGTCTTCAAAATTCCCGCGCGAGACCACGATATCGGTGCTGGCCGGGTCAATCCGCCCGATGAATTCGGGGTGGCTGGTGTTGATGCCCGTATCGATCACCGCCACGGTGATGCCGGCCCCGGTCGCGCCTGCTGCGTATGCATTGGAGGCGTTGATATGCTGAAAGCCCCACTGCCTGCCGTATTCGGTTGTTTCCCAGTCTGACGGATCGCTTGAAGGCGGCGGCGGAGGGGGCGGAGGCGGCGGCGGTGGTGGGGGCGGCGGTGGTGGGGGCGGAGGCGCCGGATTGGTGATCGGCCCCGATGCGCCGCCCCCGCCACCGCATCCGGTCACCACAACAGCCGCAGCCGCTGTGAACACCGCCACCAACAAGGCCTTGCGAAATCCATGGGTCGTCCGCATCACCACCTCCCCTCGGCCAATGATCGGAGCGGCTGAACAGGCTATTGCGCGCCAGATCACATCGCGCCCAGCGTGCGGAGATTAATCCGCTTGTCCAGATAAAAATCGCTCTTGCAGGGCAGAGGTTGAAGGCGAACGGCCTAGCGTTGCAGCGACCCTACAAACCCGTCGAAGACGGCGAAGCTGTCTTGCGGACCCGGGCTGGCTTCGGGGTGGTGCTGGACGGCCATGACCGGCTTCGAGGTCAGGCGGAAGCCGCAATTGGACCCGTCAAATAGCGAGACATGGGTCTCCACCGCGTCGGCGGGCAGGGAATCGCGGTCCACAGCGAAGCCGTGATTCATCGACACGATCTCCACCTGGCCGGTTTCGAGATTTTTCACCGGATGGTTCGCGCCGTGATGGCCCTGGGCCATCTTCACGGTGCGCGCGCCCACCGCCAGCGCCAGCATCTGATGGCCCAGGCAAATGCCCAGCACCGGCACGCCGGCATCGATCACGCCGCGCAGGGTTTCCAGCGCATATTCGCCTGTGGCCGCCGGATCGCCCGGCCCATTGGAGATCACCACGCCCGCAGGCTTCATCGCCAGCACGTCCGCCGCCGAGACCGAGCCCGGCGCCACGCGCACGCGCGCCCCGGCGCTGACCAGGCGGCGCAGGATATTGGCCTTCACCCCGTAATCGAGCACCACAACGAGCGGGCCGTCTTCAGGCCCGGCCGTGAAACCTTCCGGCCACTCCCAGCCCGCCTCGTCCCAGTCATCCGTCCCGGTGCGCGAGACGGACCGGGCCAGCTCGCGCCCCTCCATGGACGGCGCGCCGGCGGCCAGCGCCTTCAGGGCGGGAATATCAAGCTTGCCGTCGCGCGCATGCTGCAGCGCGGCCATCGGCATGCCGGTCTCGCGGATGCGCCTTGTGATGGCGCGGGTGTCGACCCCGGTAATGGCGGCCACGCCGCGCGCGGCCAGCCATTCGTCAAAACCCTGCTCGGCGCGCCAGTTGGCCGGCGGCGTGATCGGGGCTCGCGCCACCATGCCCACAGCGGCTTTACGGGCGGGCTCGCTGGCGGCTTCCTCGTCTTCGGCGTTGGCGCCGACATTGCCCACATGAGGGAAGGTGAAGCACACGATCTGACCGGCATAGGACGGATCGGCGAGGATTTCCTGCTGGCCGGTCATGGCGGTGTTGAAGCACAGCTCGCCCACCACTGTGCCTGATGCGCCCGCGCCCTGGCCGTAGAATACGGTCCCGTCCGCCAGCACCAGCGCCGCGCTGGCGTCAGCCTGCTCGCCGCCGCCCGGCGCGCTCCGGTCTTGATTCTCGACCGCTGATGCCATACCTCACCGCCTCCGCGCCGGCTGCGCAAGGGCGGGAACCCTCGCGGACAAACGCGCCGGACCCTACGCGTGCGCGGCGCCCCGGTCAAGCATGGCTGACTGGCCTGAACATCAAGGTTTTCAAGGGCTTGGCCGTCATATGCAGGCCGCCCGCAATCCGGACCCGATCCATGACCCTGCGTGAGCAGATCACCCACGACCTCAAGGACGCCATGCGCGCGCGCGACGAGGTGCGCCTGTCGACCCTGCGCCTGATCCAGGCGGCCATCAAGGACCGTGATATCGCCGCGCGCGCCGAGGACCGCTGCGAGGGCTGCGGCCAGGAGGAAATCCTGGCCCTGCTGCAAAAGCTGGTGAAACAGCGCGAGGAAAGCGCCGGGGTCTATGAAACCGCCGGCCGGCTGGATCTGGCCGAGCGCGAGCGCCGGGAAGCCGGCATCGTGCGCAGCTACCTGCCCGAGCCCATGGACGACAAGGCCATCGCCGAGGCCGCCCGCACCGTGGTCGACGAGCTGGGCGCGGCCGGGCTGAAGGACATGGGCAAATGCATGGGCGCGCTCAAGGAGCGCTATACCGGGCGGATGGATTTCTCGCGCGCCGGCAAGGAAGTGCGCGCGCTGCTGCAGGGCGCGTCCTGACGCGCCCGATGCGCAGCATACGGATGCGCGCCGGGCGGTCCGGGCGTATAGTGCGCGCAGCAAACGGCGGCAGGCATGGCGATTCCTGACGGTTTCATCGACGAGATCAAGACGCGTATCCGCCCGTCCGAGCTGATCGGGCGGACCGTGGCGCTCAAGCGCCAGGGCCGCGAGTTCGCCGGCCTCTCCCCCTTTAAGAAAGAGCGCACGCCCTCCTTCTTCGTCAATGACGAGAAGGGCTTCTATCACTGCTTCGCCAGCCAGGAGCACGGCGACATCTTCACCTGGCTGCAAAAAACCCAGGGCCTGAGCTTCATGGAGGCGGTCGAGGCGCTGGCCCGCGAGGCCGGGCTGGACGTGCCGAAATCCGAACCCGCCGATCCCGAGCGCGAGGCCCGGCGCAAGCGCTCGCTCGACTGGATCGAGGCGGCCCAGGCCTGGTTCGCGCGTCAGCTCGCCTCCCCGGCCGGCGGCCATGCGCGCGCCTATCTGGAAAGCCGGGGCCTGACGGCGGACGATATGGCCCGGTTCGAGCTGGGCTTTGCGCCCGACCAGCGCCGCGGCCTGACCCAGGCGCTGATGCAAAAGGGCGCCAGCGTGCGCGATCTGGCTGAAGCCGGGTTGGTGATCGAACCTGAGGACGGCGGCGAGGCCTATGACCGGTTTCGCGGGCGCATCACGTTCGCCATCCGCGATCCGCGCAGGCGCATGGTGGCGTTCGGGGCGCGCGCCCTGTCCAAGGATCAGCGCGCGAAATATCTCAACTCGCCCGAAACCGCCCTGTTTCACAAGGGCTCGACCCTCTACCGCTATCCCGAGGCCAGAACCGCCGCCAGCGACCCCAAATCGGGCGCCTCCGGGCTGATCGTGGCTGAAGGCTATATGGACGTGATCGCGTTTTCGCGCGCCGGGATGGGCCACGCTGTGGCGCCGCTGGGCACGGCGCTGACGGAAAACCAGATGGCGCTGCTCTGGCGCGCGGGCGGCGAGCCGGTGATCTGCCTTGATGGCGACGCGGCGGGACAGCGCGCCGCCGCGCTGGCGGCCGAGCGCGCCCTGCCCCTGCTGGCGCCGGGCAAGACGCTGCGTTTCGTGTTCCTGCCCGACGGCGCTGATCCCGACGATCTGCTGCGCGACAAGGGGCCCGAGGCGCTGCGCGAGGCGGTGGCCCGGCCGCGCCCGCTGATCGACGTGCTGTGGGAGCGCGAGGTGCAGGCCGGCCCGCTGGACGATCCCGACCGGCGCGCGGCGTTCCGCAAGCGCCTGCGCGCCATGTGCGCACGCATCTCGGACCCGGACGTGCGCGCTGAATACCGCGCCGAGCTTGATGCGCGCCTGGACGCCCTGTTCGCCCGGGCGCCGCGCAGGCGATCGGGAACAGGGCGCGGCGCGCAGGCCTGGACGCCGCCCGCGGCGCCCAGCCGTGATCTGGTCGAGTCTGTGCGTAAATCGCGTCCGGAGCGCGCCTCGCCGCTGGCGCGCCAGGTCCTGGCGGGGGCCATAGAATTCCCCGAAATCGCCTTCAGCGAGGCCGAGACTCTGGCCGAGCTGGACTTCGGACCGCTTGACAGCCTGCGGGACGCGGTTCTAGACGCCTGCCTTGATCCGGCGTTCGCGCCGGAAGACGGGTTGGGCGCCCAGCTGGCCGCGCGCGGCATGACAGGCGTTCTGGCGCGTCTGTCGGCCGACCGGGCGGCTGCGCGCGCGGCCCTGGGTGGGAGTGAGGCTGACGCCAGCAGCCGCGCCGAGGCTTGGCGCAGGCTTTCGGCTACCTATATGGAGCAAGTTGCACACGACGTCCGCAAAGCCGAGGATCGCGCCCGCATCGAGGATGCGTTCAATAGCGACGATCCTGACGCCTTCAAATCCTGCCTCGCCGCAGTGCGGCGGGGCAAAATGCGTTAGCGCGACCGCCGCGCTGTAAGCCGCTCTCTGGGAGCCCGCCGCCGCATGACGAAAGCTGCCGCCGAAACCGCCGAAGCGCCCGCCGAGAATCAGGACGGGCCGCTTCTGGACCTGAACGATTCCACCGTCAAGGCGATGATCAAGGCCGCGAAAAAACGCGGCTACGTCACCCATGACGAGCTCAACAAGGTCCTGCCCAGCGAGGAGTACAGCTCCGAGCAGATCGAGGACATCCTCGCCCAGCTCTCCGAAATGGGCATCACGGTGGTCGATTCCGAGGACGATGTGGACTCCGACGAGACCGCCCCGGAAGTCGGCGAGGAGGAAAGCGACGAGGACCGCCCGCGCGCCGTGGCCAAGAAGGCCAAATCCGAGGTCGCCGGCCAGAACACCACGTCGGCTCAGGACCGCACCGACGACCCGGTGCGCATGTATCTGCGCGAGATGGGGTCGGTGGAGCTGTTGTCGCGCGAGGGCGAGATCGCCATCGCCAAGCGCATCGAGGCCGGCCGCAACGCCATGATCCGCGGGCTTTGCGAAAGCCCGCTGACCTTTGAAGCCATCATGGTGTGGCGCGACGAGCTGCAGACCGGCCAGGTATTGCTGCGCGACATCATCGATCTGGACGCCACGCTCGGCGGCGTACGCGCCGAGGCGGCCAGCCAGGAGGAGGAAGACGCCGGCGAGGACGACAGCGATAGCGAAGCTGGCGCTGCAGCCCCCTCAGGCGGCGAAGGGCGCGCGGCCGGCGAGACCAAGGACGCAGACAAGGACGCGGGCAAGGACGCTGACGCCAAGGACGAGTCCGAAGACGGGGCCTCCACCCGCGAAAGCACTGACGACGACGATGACGAAGATGACGGCGCCAACATGTCGCTGGCGGCCATGGAGGCCGAGCTGCGCGACGGCGTGATGGTCACGCTGGACGCCATCGCCTCTGACTTCGACGCGTTCCGCCGCCTGCAGGACAAGCTCGTGGCCCTGCGCCTTGAGGGCAAGGACCTGTCCAAGAAAGACCGCGAGACCTATGACGGCGTGTTCGAGCGCATCGTGGCCAACCTCAATTCGCTGCACCTGAACAATGCGCGCATCGAGGCGCTGGTCGAACAGCTCGACGCCATCAACAAGCGTCTGGTGGCCCTGGAGGGCAAGCTGCTGCGCATGGCCGAGGCTCATGGCGTGTCACGCACGGACTTCCTGAAGACCTATCAGGGCCATGAGCTCGACCCGGCCTGGCTGGAGAACATGGCCGGCCGCTCTGCGGCCTGGACCCGCTTTGTCGAGCGCGAGGCCAGCGAGGCCGGCGCCATCCGCGACGAAATCTCCGCGCTGGCCCAGGAATCGGGCGTGCCGGTGGATGATTTCCGCCGCATCGTGGCCACCGTCCAGAAGGGCGCGCGCGAGGCGCGCATCGCCAAGAAGGAGATGGTCGAGGCCAATCTGCGCCTGGTGATCTCGATTGCGAAGAAATACACCAATCGCGGCCTGCAATTCCTGGATCTGATCCAGGAGGGCAATATCGGCCTGATGAAGGCGGTCGACAAATTCGAATACCGTCGCGGCTACAAATTCTCCACCTACGCCACCTGGTGGATCCGTCAGGCCATCACCCGCTCCATCGCCGACCAGGCGCGCACCATCCGCATCCCGGTCCACATGATCGAGACGATCAACAAGATCGTGCGCACCAGCCGCCAGATGCTCCACGAGATCGGCCGCGAGCCGACCCCGGAGGAGCTGGCCGAGAAGCTCTCCATGCCGCTGGAGAAGGTGCGCAAGGTGATGAAGATCGCCAAGGAGCCGATCAGCCTCGAAACGCCCATTGGCGATGAGGAAGACTCACACCTGGGCGATTTCATCGAGGACAAGAACGCGGTCCTGCCCATTGACGCGGCGATCCACTCAAACCTGCGCGAAACCACCACGCTGGTGCTCGCCAGCCTGACCCCACGTGAAGAGCGCGTGCTGCGCATGCGCTTTGGCATCGGCATGAACACCGACCACACGCTGGAAGAGGTCGGCCAGCAATTCTCGGTGACGCGCGAGCGCATCCGCCAGATCGAAGCCAAGGCCCTGCGCAAGCTCAAGCACCCGAGCCGGTCGCGCAAACTGCGCAGCTTCCTGGACAGCTAGGCGAACGGCCCCGGAGCAGTCTCAGGGCAGACTCAGAGCAGGCTCAGCACCCGTTCGGGCGGGCGTCCGATGACGGCGCGCGCACCTCGTATAAGCACCGGACGCTCGATCAGCTTGGGGCAGTCGGCCATGGCCGCAATGAGGGCTTCCTCGCCCAGCGCCGGCGCTAGGCCGCGCGCCTTGTATTCGGCCTCGCCCGTGCGCATCAGCTCATGGGCCGAAGCGAAATCCAGCGCCGCGACCAGCGCGCGCAGCTCGTGCGCGCTCGGCGGCTCATCGAGATAGGCGCGCACGGCCGGCTCCACGCCCCGCTCGCGCAACAGCGCCAGCGCCTGGCGCGATTTCGAACAGCGCGGATTGTGCCAGAATTCCATCATCAGCCTCCTGATTGCTCCATGTCCGGGTCGAGCCCGGCGGCGGCCAGCGTGGCGCGGGCGGCGTCAAGATGCAGCCGCTCGATCATTCCGCCACGGAACGCCAGCGCCCCGCGTCCCTGCGCCTGAGGCGCGGCGAAGGCGGCGATGATGGCGCGCGCGGTCTCGATCTCTTCAGGCGCCGGCGCAAAGGCGTCATGACACGGCGCGATCTGGTCTGGATGGATCAGCGTCTTGCCGTCAAAGCCCAGGGCGCGCGCGCCGGCGGCCTCGGCGGCGAAGCCGGGCATGTCGCGATAGGCGTTCCAGACCCCGTCCAGCACGCCCAGATCCGCCGCGCGCGCAGCCAGCACCAGTCGGGCGAGATGAGGCTTGAGCCCGGCGCGCCGCCCCGGCCCGGCCGGCAGGCGCAGACCTTCGGCCAGATCGTTGGAGCCCGCGACCAGCACGCTGGCGCCCATCGCCGTAGTGATCGAACGATCGGACGCCAAACGCTCAGCCAGAAACAGCCCGCGCGGGGTCTCGATCATCAGCCAGAGCGGCCCGGTCCAGCCGGCGGTCTTCAACTGCGCCCGTGCGGCGTCAAGGGCGTTTGCGTCCTCGGCCTTGGCGATCAGCACCGCATCGGGCTGCGCCCGGGCCGCGCAGGCGATGTCGGCGGCGTATCCGTCCTCGCCCGGCGCGCCAATGCGCAGAACGCCATAGATCCCGGCGGCGCGGAAATGGTCCAGCGCCTGCGGCGCGGCGGCGCGCGCGGCCGCCTTGGCTTGCGGCGCCACGGCGTCTTCAAGGTCCACAATCAGCGCGTCTGCGCCCAGGCCGGGGGCTTTGCTGATCGCGCGGGGCTTGTCGCCGGGCACATACAGCACCGAGCGCAGACGCGCCGGACGGATCAGGGTCTCGCCAGTCATGGCGCCCAGCCTTACAAGAGGGCGATGACCCGCGCCAGCCATACCCCGCACCCCGGCTCCCGCGCCGCAGACGGTCCGGTGATCGTGATCAGCTCCCAGCTGGCCGGAAGCCCGGTGGGCGGAAGCCTGAGCGTGCGCGTGCTGCATGGCGCCGGGTTGGAGACCTGCCTGGCGCCCACCGTCGCCTTCGGACGCCATCCCGGCCTGGGCGCGCCCGGCGGCGCGGCGATGGACGACGCGGCCTTCAGGAGCCTGCTGGACGCGCTGGCGGCGACCGGCGCGCCTGCACGGGCGCGCGCCATTCTGACCGGCTATTTCGCCAGCCCGGCCCAGGCCGAAGCGGCGGCCGACTTCATCGCCGCGGCCCGCGCAGCGAACCCGGACATTCTGGTGATGGTCGATCCGATCCTGGGCGACGGCGCGGCGGACGGGGGCGATGCGGGCCTGTATGTGCCGAGACCGGCCGCCGAAGCGGTGGCCGGCGCGCTGGTCCCGCTCGCCGATGTGATCACGCCCAATCTGTACGAGCTGTCCTGGCTGGCCGGACGCGCCATCACATCCCCGCAGGACGCCGCCGGGGCGGCGCGCGCGCTGGCGCCGGCTGCGCTCATCACCTCCGCCCCCGCCCGGCCCGGCGCGATTGGATTGATGGTGCTCACGCCCGGCGGGCAAACGCATCTGGAAACACCGGACGCCGCAGCGCCGGGCGGGCGCGCCCCGCACGGCGCGGGCGATCTGTTCGCCGCCCGCGCGCTGGCGGCGCGCCTCACGGGCGCATCCTGGGAGGCCGCCGCGCGCGTCGGCGCTGGCCGGGTCAGTCATGTGCTTTCGCGCACCCTGGCCGGCGCGCCTGCGCTGGCGATTTCGCAGGGCTCCCTCGCCGCGCCTGCGCCCTTCAGGCCGCTGCCGTACGCCCCGCCCGCAAGCGGGCGCGCAACGCGCCCGGCCTATGCGCTGGGACTGGACGGCGCGCCGGGCGGCTGGGCCGGGGTGCTGTATGATCTCAACGGGCTGGAACCGCCGTCTGCAGTCCTCTACGCCAGCTTTGCGCAGGCGCTGGAATCCGGCGCACAGGTGATTGCGGTGGACATGCCCATAGGCTTGCCGGATGTCCCGCTGGCCCATGGCCGGTCCGGGCGCGCCTGCGAACAGGCGGCGCGGGCGATGCTGGGCGCGCGCCGCACCTCGATCTTCCCCACGCCCCTGCGCGCCGCATTCGCCGGATCAAGCCGGGCGCAGGTCGACGCGCTCAGCCGCGCCGCGGGCGGATCCGGCGTCGGCGCCCAGTCCTTCGCCCTGTTCAGGAAAATCCGCGAGATCGACGCGGCCATGACCCCGCAGCTGGAGGGGTGCGTGTTTGAAACCCACCCTGAAACCGTGATCGCCGCCCTGACCGATGCGCCGGCGCGCCATGGCAAGAAGACGCCTGAAGGGCGCGCCGAGCGGCTGGCGCTGCTTGAGGCGCACGGCCTGCCGCGCGCGCTGTTCGAGCCGCACCCGTTCAGGAAGTCCGAGGCCTTGCCCGATGACCTTGTGGATGCGGGATTATGCCTTTTGACCGCGCGGCGCATTGCGGCGGGAACCGCCCTGCGCCTGCCGGAGGACCCGCCGCGCGATGCGCGCGGGCTGCGCATGGCGATCTGGGCGTAAGCGCTTGCGCGGCGCGCGTGGCTGGGCTAGCTCGCCGGGCATGAGCATCACCATACACGGCCATCTGTCGCCCGGCTTCGAGCCGGTGCGCGATGCGTTTGAAGAGAACTTCGCCAACCAAGGCGAGTTGGGCGCAGCCTTTGCGCTGATCCGTGACGGCGAGACGCTTTGCGATCTCCACGCCGGCTGGGCCGACAAGGCGCGCACCCGGCCCTGGGCGGCCGATACGCTGGTTCCAGTGTTCTCCACCGGCAAGGCCGTCACCGCGCTGGTTGTGGCCTGGCTCGCAGATCAGGGCCGGCTTGATTACGACGCGCCGCTCAGCGCCGTCTGGCCGGACTTCGCCGCCAATGGCAAGGGCGCGGTCACGCTGGCCCAGGCGCTGTCCCACCAGGCCGGCTTGCCCGGCCCGGGCGAGGACATTGCGCCCGATGACTGGTTCGACCGGCACAAGATGGAGGCCTATTTCGCCGCCATGGCTCCGATGTGGCCGCCGGGCGAGGGTTCGGGCTATCACCCGCTGAGCTTTGGCGTGCTCGCCGACGCCGCGGTGCGCCGCGCCGACCCTCAAGGGCGCACGGTGGGCGGGCTGCTGCGCGAGGTGATCGCCGGGCCGCGCGCGATTGATTGCCATATCGGCCTGCCCGAAAGCGAGCATGCGCGCGCCGCCGAGCACGTCTTGCCGCCGCGCCCGCCGCATCTGGGTCCGCTCAATGCGGAAAAACAGGCCGCCTTCCTGCGGCCGGGCTCCTCGCCGGGGCGCCGGGGCGCAGCCGCCTGGCGCAGCGCTGAACTGCCCGCCGCCAACGCCCACGCCACCGCCCTGGCGCTGGCGCGGTTGATGGCGCCTTTCGCCTGCGGGGGCCGGCTGGACGGCGAGGCCTTTCTGGGCGCGGACACGCTGGCCGCGGCGCTGAAACCGCGCACGGCCGGACCCGACCGCGTGCTGCCCTTTGATCTGAGCTTCGCGGCCGGCGTGATGGTCAACCGCGGCAGCGCCGCCTTCGGCCCTGAGCCGCGCGCCGTCGGTCATTACGGGTTTGGGGGCAGCTGCGCCTTCGCCGATCCGGTGCGCGGGGTGTCAGGGGCCTATGTGATGAACCGCCAGATGGACGTGCTGGTCGGCGACGCGCGCGCCAAAGCCCTGATTGAAGCGGCCTATCGCTGCCTGTAGCGCGCGCCAGGCGCCAACTCAGGCTTGCCAGCCTGCGGGCGCGCCGGACGCCGCCGCGGGCCGGGACACGGCTTGCGGCGCGGCGCGCACACGGCGCGCGCTCAAGGCTTCGGCCACATGGATGCGGCGCACAGAGTCCGCGCCGTCCAGATCGGCGATGGTGCGCGCCACGCGCAGCACGCGGTGATAGGCGCGCGCGGTCAGCCCCATGGCCTCGCTGGCGCGCGCCAGCAGATCGCGCCCGGCCGCGTCGGGCGCCGTGGCGGCGTCAAGCCGGTCCCCGGACAGGCGCGCATTGAGCCCGCCGCGATCGGTCTGGGCGGCGCGCGCCCGGGCGACCCGGGCGGCGGCCTCGGCCGTGCCTTCCGGCGCGGGCGGCAGGGCGAGATCGGCCGGCGTCACCGGCGGCACGTCGATCTGCAAATCGATCCGGTCCATCATCGGGCCGGAGACCCGCGCCTGATAGGATTCCACACAGCGCGGCCCCCGCCCGCAGGACTGGCCGTTCTGCCCGGCCCATCCGCAACGGCATGGGTTCATGGCGCTAATGAGCTGAAAACGCGCCGGAAACGTCACGCGCTGATTGGCGCGGGCCACGGCGATCTCCCCGGTCTCCAGCGGCTGGCGCAGGCTGTCGAGCACCTGGGGATGGAACTCGGGCAATTCATCCAGGAACAGGACGCCGTGATGGGCCAGCGAGGCCTCGCCCGGCTTGATGCGCGATCCGCCGCCCACCATCGCCGCCATGGAGGCTGAATGGTGCGGGGCGCGGAACGGACGGGTGCGCGACAGCCGCCCGCGCTCCACCATCCCGGCCACAGACTGGATCATGGACACTTCCAGCAGCTCGCGCGCGTCCAGCGGCGGCAACAGGCCCGGCGCGCGCGCCGCCAGCATGGACTTGCCTGCGCCGGGCGGGCCGACCATCAGGAGATTGTGCCCGCCGGCCGCTGCGATCTCCAGCGCCCGCTTGGCGGTCTCCTGGCCGCGCACATCGCGCAGATCGGGAACCGGCCCGCCCTCGATCAGATCGCCGGGCGCGGGCCGGGCGATCACTTGCCCGCCCTTGAAATGATTGACCAGCTGGATCAGCGAGGCCGGCGCCAGTATGGCCAGCTCGCCGCCCGCCCATGCCGCTTCGGGCCCGCTCGCCTCGGGACAGATGAAGGCCAGCTCCATCTCGCTGGCGAGCATGGCTGCAGGCAAGGCGCCCGGGCACGGCGCGATGGAGCCGTCCAGCCCCAGCTCGCCCATCACCAGATGGCCCTCCAGCACGTCGCGCGGCAAGACGCCCACCGCCGCCATCAGCCCCATGGCGATGGGCAGGTCGTAATGAGCGCCCTCCTTGGGCCGGTCAGCGGGGGCCAGATTGACGATCAGGCGCTTGTTCGGCAGCGCCAGCCCGATGGCGGCGAACGCCGCGCGGATGCGCTCGCGGCTCTCGGCCACCGCCTTGTCGCCCAGCCCCACGACAGAGAAGTTCGGCTGGCCGCCGGCGATCTGCACCTGCACCTCGACCGGGCGGGCCACCGCCCCCTCGAATGCGGCGGAATGGGTCCGGAAGCTCATGGCGCCCTCCGTTCAATGAACGCGTTTGACTGTGCGGATGCTGCGCCGCACCTTTCCACAGCTCGCATGAGCTGAGGCGATCAAAGAGCGAACATTCATGGAACAGAGCCGGAGCGCTGTCAACCCGTGAGGGAATAATTCTTAACGCGCACCCTCTCAGGGGGTGTCCGCATTGGCGGGAGGCGCCTCCTCAGACGGCTCTGGCGCAAGCGGTTCGCCGCGTGCGACCGCATCGCACAGCTCGGCGCGCAGCTCGCCGCGCGGGGGAAGGTCCGGCGCTTCGCCGCCGGTACGCACCAGCAACACGACACGCTCCACGCCGCCGACCAGAGAGGCCAGCTGGGCCGCACGGTCGCGTTCGGTTTCATCGCGGGCGAAGCCGAGCAGATACACCACCCCGCGATGGGTCTCGATATTGTAGTTGATCGAACGCACCGAGCCGTCCCCGGCCAGCCGGGCGCGCACGCGCTGGGTGATCCAGACATCGCCGGCCGCCCGGCGCAGACCGCGGCCTTCCCCGACCTTCAAGTGGTTGGCCACGCTGCGCACCGCCGGTGCGGACCAGGCCAGGCACTCGGCGTAGAGCCGGTCCTCCTCGCGCGGGACGCTTCCGCCCAGCAGCGCGACGCCTTCGGTCACCTCCACATCCACGCCCGACAGCGCGAAGCCTTCCGCGCGCAGCATGGCCGATTTGATGGCGATGGAGGCGTTGGCGTCATCGACCTGACGCACGGCCGAGCGCTGGTCCTGCATGGCGGCGCAGGCGGGCAGGGCGGCAAGGCAGGCGGCGAGAACGATGATTTGTCTGAGCGTCATCATGATGGAACCTTCCGGTGCGGCGCGCATCTCCCCCCGGCGCTCACTCTCGCGCGGCTTCGCCAAGAAGCGGTTAACGCGATGTTCACCCTGCGCCCGTTTACGGACGCTCAGATCAGATTGCGCAGTCCGGGCGCATCGGCGTCGAACGCGGCCGCCTGATGGCGCGGCCAGCGCCAGGGGGCGATGACGATCAGGTCATAGCGCGGCTGCATCGCCGCCAGATCGCTGCGCCGGGACTGCCACAGCGACCCGGCGCGGATCAGGCGCGCGCGCTGGCGCGGCCCCACCGCCTCCAGCCCGGCTTCCAGGCTGGAGCGCTCCTTGACCTCGATGAAGGCCAGCACCCCGCCCCGCCGGGCCACCAGATCCAGCTCGCCCGCCCCGGTGCGCGCGCGCCGGTCCAGAATGCGCCAGCCCGACAGCTGCAGCCAAAGCGCCGCCAGCGCCTCGGCCCGGCGGCCCCGGCGTTCGGCCGCGCGCCGCCGGTCGCGGCTCATGGCGACGCCCCCGGCGCTGCGCGCGGTTGCCCCCCACGGCGCGCCCGGTTAGCTTCAGCCCGGCAGGCGCGCGCCGCGCAACAGGCATAAAGACGAGACGGGATGCAGATCATGACAGCGCCAGTGTCCAACACTCTGCGTATCCGGCCAAGTCTGGCCGGAGCGCTCGCGGCGGCGGCGCTGGCCGGCCTGTCGGCATGCGGACCAAGCGCGCCAAGCGGCCAGATCCCGCTGGAGACAACGCGCCCGGTGATCGGCGAGGCGCCCGAACCGGCGGTCGCCGCCGTGGACATGATCGAGCGTGTTTACACCCCGGCCCATCTGGCCGGGCAGGAAAGAGAGCTGTTGCGCGTCGGCCTGCTGCTGCCGTTCAGCGCCCGCAGCGAGGCGGCGCGGGCCGAAGCCTCGCGCATTCTGCGCGGCGCGGAATTGTCCCTGTTCGAACAGGGCGTTGACACCGTGCTGCTGCTGCCCAAGGACACGCGCGGCACCGCCGAGGGTGGCCGCGAGGCCGCCGAATCAGCCCTCTCCGACGGCGCCGATCTGATCATCGGCCCGCTGTTCAGCGCTGCAGCGGAAGCCGCCGCCGGGGTGGCGCGGGCGGCGCGCAAGCCGGTGATCGCCTTCTCCACCGACACCACGATCGCCGGCGACGGGCTCTACCTGCTCAGCTTCCCGCCCCAGGAGGAAGTGCGCCGGGTGACCGAACATGTGCTTGATGAGGGCGCGACCCGGTTTGCAGCCGTGGCGCCCGACACCGCTTACGGCCGCGTGGCCATCGACGCCTATGGCGCCGCCATCGCGGCCCGGCTCGGGCCCGATCCGCTGCCCGAAGTGAGCACGGTGGAGGTTCCGCTGCCGGACGGCGCGCCCGAGGGCGCCGAGCCGCGCCGGATCGAGCGCACCTTCCGCACCGGCCTGGTGGCCAGTGAGCTCTATGACGGCGGCGTGGACGCCATGACCCAGGCTGCGCGGCGCCTGGCGCGGCTGGGCGTGGAGCGCCTTGACCCGCGCGAGGCGGCGCGCATGAGCGGCGCCAACTGGCGCCCGACGCCGGGCTCGCCCTTCCAGGTGGTCCTGATGCCCGAGGGCGGCGACCAGCTGCGCATGCTGGGACCGGTGCTGATGTTTGAAAATATCGATCCGCTGCTGGTCAAGTTCATCGGCACCGGGCTGTGGCGCGATCAGGCGCTAACGCGCGAGCCGGCGCTCGCCCACGGCTGGTTCGCCGGCCCCGAACCCGAAGCGCGCGCGCGTTTCGAGCGGGTCTATGAGGCGATGTATGGCGAGCGCCCCTCGCGCCTGGCGGGGCTGGGCTATGACGCGGTCGCGCTGGCCGCAATGATGGCGCGCGAACGCGGACAGGATGTGCGCGCCCTTCTGGAGCGCCCCAGCGGATTTGACGGCGTGGACGGCCTGTTCCGTTTCCGCCCGGACGGCACGATCGAGCGCGCGCTGGCGGTCTACACCATACAGGGCGGACAGTTCCGGGTGATCTCGCCCGCGCCGGAGCAGTTCGAGGACGCGCCCCCGCCCCGGATCATGGACCCCGCCGGTCCCAGCTGATCAGGCGCCGTCCGGCGCGGCCGCCCACTCCTCGCGCACGTCCCGGTCCGCTTCGGATGCGGCGTGCGCTGCGCGTTCGGCCTCGAAGCGCGCACGATCCAGCCGGGACAGCGCCCACACCGCCGCGCCGCGCACCAGGGCGCTGTCATCCTTCAACCGGTCGACCGCCGCCTGCGCCAGATCGCGCGCCCCTGAATTGCCAATCGCATAGAGCACGTTGCGCACGAAGCGGTCCCGCCCGATGCGCTTGACCGGCGAGGCCGTGAACAGCGCCCGGAACGCCGCGTCGTCCAGCGCGCTGAGCCCGGCCAGGGTTAAGCCCGTCAGGCTTTCGCGCGGGTGAAAGGCCATTTCGGCGCTCACACGGGCGAATTTGTTCCACGGGCACACCGCCAGGCAGTCATCACAGCCATAGATGCGATTGCCCAGAAGAGGGCGCAGATCGCGCGCCACCGGGCCTTTGTGTTCGATGGTGAGGTAGGAGATGCACAGCCGCGCATCGAGCTGGTAGGGGGCGGGAAACGCGTTGGTGGGGCAGATATCGAGGCAGGCCCGGCAGGAGCCGCAATGATCGGCTTCGGGTGCGTCCGGCGCCAACTCGGCCTCGGTCAGCATCACGCCCAGGAACAGCCAGGAGCCGAAGGACCGGCTGACCAGATTGGTGTGCTTGCCCTGCCAGCCCAGGCCGGATCGCTCGGCCAGCGGTTTTTCCATCAGCGGGGCGGTGTCGACGAACACTTTCACCGCGGCGCCCGTCTCGGCGTGGAAGGCGCGCGCCAGCGCCTTGAGGCGCTTTTTCATCACATCGTGATAATCGCGGTTGTGCGCATAGACCGAGATCACTGGCTCGCGGGGGCGCGCAAGGCCCGCCATGGGATCGGTGTCCGGACCATAGTCGAGCCCCACCACCACAGCCGATTTCGCCTCCGGCCACATAGACGTGGGATGGACGCGGCGCTCCAGCGTCTCTTCCATCCAGGCCATGGACCCGTGCCGGTCCGCCTCGACGAAGGCGCGCAAATGATCGCCCGCCTCCCACGGCTCATCGGCGCGCGCGATATGGGCGGTGGAGAAGCCGGCTTCGAGCGCAAGCGCGCGGGCGCGGGCAGCGAGGGTGTCAGGGTCAGCCGTCATAGGGAATTCATCGAGGTCTGCTCACGGCCTGCCTTCCCGGGCGACCCCGGACCTGATCCGGGGGAGACCCGGGACCCATCCATCAATCCTCTGAGCCTTAGAGGCGGCTGAGAAGTAGCGGGATAGGTCCCGGATATCCGCTGCGCGGATTCCGGGAAAACACGGTGGCGAGGCTGCATATCCATC
The DNA here is from genome assembly GCA_020832735.1 of Oceanicaulis sp. GTDB lineage: Bacteria > Pseudomonadota > Alphaproteobacteria > Caulobacterales > Maricaulaceae > Oceanicaulis. Next base: position 25,634 of record JAFIEB010000117.1, on the reverse strand, counting down.
CACCCTCCGGAGCCACGCGCCGGGCCCGACACAGGACAGCTCAAAAATCCAGGTCCTGATAGCCGTCGGCGGGCGCAAAGCCGGGCAGCCGGTCGGCCAGGATGGCGCGGAAGGACGGCCGGCACTTGATGCGCTGATACCACGCCTTGGCCGGGGGGCAGGAGTCCCAGGGCGCTTCGCCGAGATAATCGGCGCATGACAGATGCGCCGCCGCCGCGATGTCCGCCAGCGAGAAGCGCGGCCCGGCCAGCCCCTCGCGCGCGTCCAGCAGCCCGCCCAGATAATCGAGATGCCAGCGCAGGGCGTCGCGTCCGGCGCGGATCGCCGCCGGATCGGGCGCGCCCAGGCCCTGCAGGCGCTTTTAGATTTTCTCGAGCAGCAGCCAGGCGTTCACCTACGCCTCGTATTTGCCGTCGAACCAGTCCATCAGACCGCCCGCCTCGGCGCGCTCGGCCGGCCCGCCGGGCAGGAGGGCCGGCTCGGGCGAGGCTTCTTCAAGATACTCCAGAATCGGGCGCGCGCCGCATATGCGCACCGCTCCGGCCTGGCCCTCATGCTCCAGCACGGGCGGCAGGCCCGCGGGATTGAGCGCGCCGAGCACGCCGCCCGGCTCCCAGGGCGGCGTCATGACGAGCTCGAAGGCCGCGCCTTTTTCCGCCAGCGCCAGACGCGCCTGGCGCGAGGCCGGGTCCAGCGGGAAATGATACAGACGCGCTGCGCCGGTCACGCCGCCCCCAGAAGGTCCTGCATGGTGTAAAGCCCGGCCGGGCGGCCCCTGAGCCAGAGCGCGGCGGTCACTGCGCCGCGCGCGAAGATGAAGCGGTCAAAGGCGCGGTGGGTGACGGCGATCTCTTCGAAGGCGGCCAGGAAGCGCGCTTCATGCTCGCCCACCACGCCGCCGCCGCGCACCGCGCTGAAACCGATCTCGCCCACGCCGCGCGTCCCGCCGGCGCGCGGGCGGGCATAGACCGCCTGCGTCTCCAGCGCCGCCCCGCGCGCGCGCGCCGCGGCGCGCCCGAACGACAGGGCGGTGCCCGAGGGGGCGTCGGCCTTGCGCCGGTGATGGGTCTCCACGATCTCCAGATCAAACTCGCCGTCCGGCAACAGCCGCGCGGCCTCGGCGACCAGCCGCTCCATCACCGCCACGCCGAGGGAGAAATTGCTCGCCTGGAGCACCGGAATGCGGCGCGCGGCGGCCTCGACCGCCTGTTGTTGCTCATCTGACAATCCGGTCACGCCGGTCACCAGCGCCGGACCGCCCGCAGCGGCCAGGCGCCCGGCCATGGCGGCGGTGAAATCAGGCATGCTGGAATCGATAATCACATCGGCGCCCTTGCTCGCCGCCTCCAGCGAAACCACCGCCTCCAGCCCGAAATACCCGGTCCCGGCGATCTCTCCGGCGTCGGCGCCGCGATGCACCGAATCAGCGCTCACCAGCGCGCCGGTGAGCGTGGTGTCGAGCCGCCGGATCACCTCATGGGCGATGGACCGCCCCAGGCGCCCGGACACCCCGGCGATGCAGATTTTCAGCGTGTCGTCGGACATGACGCTCCTCACCCTTCCAGACGCGCAAGTCCTCGCCTGATCCGGTGAAGAAAGCGTATCACGCCCCGGGTCTTGGACCGTCGGGATGGTCGTCGCCGCGCACCTCGTCCCAGAAGCGGCGCACCTTGCGCAGGAAGCCGTCGCTTTCGGGATTGCAGCCTTCGCCGGAGATCTCGCAGAACTCGCGCAATATCTCCTTCTGGCGCTCGGTGAGCTTGCGCGGGGTCTCCACAAACAGCTCCACATACATGTCGCCGCGGGCGCCGCCGCCATTGAGGCGCACCATGCCCTTTTGCTTCAGGCGCATGCGTTCGCCGGTCTGGGCGCCGTCAGGAATTTTGATCTGCACCTTGCCGCCGTCAATGGTGGGCGCATCAATGCTCCCGCCCAGCGCCGCCGTGACCATGGGCACCGCCGCGCGGCAGTAGAGATTGGGCCCGTCGCGCTCGTAAATATCGTGCGGGCGCACCGAGATGAATATGTAGAGATCGCCGCGCGGGCCGCCATGGGCGCCCGCCTCGCCCTCGCCGGACAGGCGGATGCGCATGCCGTCCTCGACGCCCGCCGGGACCTGCACGCGCAGCTCGCGCATCTGGCGCACCCGCCCCGTTCCGTCGCAGGAGCGGCAGGGCGATTCCACATAGGCGCCGCGCCCGCCGCAGGTCGGGCAGGTCTGCTCCATGGTGAAGAAGCCCTGGGTGCGCCTGATGCGGCCCGTGCCGGCGCAGGTCTCGCAGGTGGTGACCCCGGTGCCAGGTTCGGCGCCCGAGCCGTCGCAGCGCTCGCAGGTCACGGTGGTGGGCACGCGGATCACTGTGTCCTTGCCCCTGAACGCCTCTTCGAGCGTGATTTCCATGTCATAGCGCAGGTCCGAGCCGCGCGCCGGACCGCTGCGCCGGGCGCCGCCGCGCCGGCCCATGCCGAAGGCGTCGCCGAACACCTGCTCGAAGATGTCGGCGAAATCGGCTGCGGACGCGCCGCCGCCCGCGCCGAACGGCCCGCGCCCGCCGCCGCCATTCTGGAAGGCGGCATGGCCCATGCGGTCATAGGCGGCGCGCTTGTCGGCGTCAGACAGGACCGCATAGGCCTCGCCGACCTCCTTGAACTTCGCCTCGGCCTCGGGATTGTCCGGGTTCTGATCAGGGTGGTGCTTCATCGCGAGCCGGCGATAGGCGCTCTTGATCGCCTTCGCATCCGCGTCGCGGGCCACGCCCAGAACCTCGTAATAATCACGCTTGCTCATGATAGAACGTCACCTGGAAAATGATCGGACAATTCACGGAATCCGAGTCCTGTAAGAATAAAGCGATCCTCATGGCCATCTGGGTCATGAGCGACCATGCCAAGCCGCAACCAATCTCCAAGAACGCCATTCTCAATAATGACCCTGCGGACCCTGTCGCCCAAAATGAATTCACGATCAAATGCAACATAATAGTCCGCACTAAGACCTTGTGCTCTTAGTGCATAAACAAGTGATGCGCCCTCGCGACGAGTAAGCTTCTTGCGCTTGTTTCTATTAGGTAGCGGACGTTCCTTTGGAAAGCCCTCAATTGGCTTAATCGGATTGCTGGTTTTAGATAGAACTTTATCCGGCCAAGACGGAGCTGGACCCGCCATTCGTTCTGCGATTGCGACGATTTCCTCCAGCACATCCATGTAGCCGTGCGCAGCCATGGCATTTCCCTTTGTGGGTCCGAATGAGCGGAAAAGGACCCCCGGCCCGGCTTCAGGGCTGGGGGCCCAAATCGTAGCCCTCGCGCTTACGCGCTCTTCTTCTCGTCGTCGTCCTTGACCTCGGTGAATTCGGCATCGACCACGCCGTCTTCGGCCTTGGACGCGCCGTCGCCATCGCCGCCCTCAGCGTCCGCATCGCCGCCGCCTTGCTGCTGGGCGGCGTACATCGCCTCGCCCAGCTTCATGGCCACCTGCATCAGGGCCTGGGTCTTCTGCTGGATGGCGTCGACATCCTCGCCATCCTTGACGGTTTCGAGATCAGCCAGCGCCGCCTCGATAGCGTCCTTGTCCTCGGCCGAGACCTTGTCGCCGAACTCCTCGACCTGCTTGCGGGTCTGGTGGGCGAGCGCCTCGGCATTGTTGCGGGCGTCGACCAGCGCGCGGCGCTGCTTGTCGGCTTCGGCGTTGGCCTCGGCGTCCTTGACCATTTTGTCGATATCCGCGTCCGACAGGCCGCCCGAGGCCTGGATGCGGATCGCCTGCTCCTTGCCGGTGGCCTGGTCGCGCGCCGATACATTCACGATGCCGTTGGCGTCGATGTCGAACGTGACCTCGATCTGCGGCATGCCGCGCGGGGCGGGCGGAATGCCCACCAGATCGAACTGACCCAGCATCTTGTTGTCGGCCGCCATCTCGCGCTCGCCCTGGAACACGCGGATGGTCACCGCGGTCTGGTTGTCGTCGGCGGTGGAGAAGGTCTGGCCCTTCTTGGTCGGGATGGTGGTGTTGCGATCGATCAGGCGGGTGAACACGCCGCCCAGCGTCTCGATGCCCAGCGAGAGCGGGGTCACGTCGAGCAGCAGCACATCCTTCACATCGCCCTGCAGCACGCCGGCCTGGATGGCGGCGCCCATGGCGACCACCTCGTCCGGGTTCACGCCCTTGTGCGGCTCCTTGCCGAAGAAGGCTTTGACGGCCTCCTGCACCTTGGGCATGCGGGTCATGCCGCCGACCAGCACCACCTCGTCAATATCGCTGGCCGACAGGCCGGCGTCCTTGATGGCGGCCTTGCACGGATCGATGGTGCGCTTGATCAGGTCCTCCACCAGGCTTTCCAGCTTGGCGCGCGACAGCTTCATCGTCAGGTGCTTCGGACCCGACGCATCAGCGGTGATGAAGGGCAGGTTGACCTCGTACGAGGTCGCGCTCGACAGCTCCTTCTTGGCCTTTTCGGCCTCTTCCTTCAGTCGCTGCAGGGCCAGCTTGTCCTTGCGCAGATCAATGCCGGCGTCCTTTTTGAACTCGTCGGCCAGATAATCGACGATGCGCAGGTCAAAGTCCTCGCCGCCCAGGAAGGTGTCGCCATTGGTGGCCTTCACCTCGAACACGCCGTCGCCGATCTCCAGGATCGACACGTCGAACGTGCCGCCGCCCAGATCGTAGACCGCGATGGTCTTGTTGGCGTCCTTGTCCAGGCCATAGGCCAGCGCGGCCGCGGTCGGCTCGTTGATGATGCGCAGCACCTCAAGCCCGGCGATCTTGCCCGCATCCTTGGTGGCCTGACGCTGGGCGTCGTTGAAATAGGCCGGCACGGTGATGACGGCTTTTTCGACCTTCTCGCCCAGATAGCTCTCGGCGGTCTCTTTCATCTTCTGCAGGATGAAGGCGGAGATTTCCGAGGGCGAATAAGTCTTGTCGCGGCCTTTCACCCAGGCGTCGCCATTACCGCCCTCCACGATGGCGTAGGGCACCATGTCCTTGTCCTTCTTGACCATCGGGTCGGCCATGTTGCGCCCGATCAGGCGCTTGATGGCGAAGAAGGTGTGGTCGGGATTGGTCACCGCCTGGCGCTTGGCGGGCTGGCCGATCAGGCGCTCGCCATCCTCGCTGAAGGCCACCACCGACGGTGTGGTGCGCATGCCTTCGGCGTTCTCGATCACCTTGGCCTGGCCGCCTTCCATAACGGCGACGCACGAATTCGTGGTGCCGAGATCAATACCGATTACCTTGCTCATCGCGTGCGTCTCTCCTGTTTGTTCGGCGGGGCGGGGCCGTCTGCAAGGGCCCGAAGCGCCCTCGACCGGCCGGGAGCCGCCCCCCGGTTAGGCTCGCGTTTATGGTCTGAGCGGGGGCGGTCACAGCTGTGTGATACCCACGCGCGTCATGCGGCGATTTAGGAACACGCGCGGCGCGGCGCAAGGGCGCATCAGGAAATCATGCGCCGCCGAGTCACAAGCCAGCGCGCGGTCACGCCTGCTGCAGCGATCATGAAGACCGGGATGCACACGCGCATGGTGTTCACAGCCACGATCTCCGGCAGGAACACAATATCGCGCGCCCAGCCCTCCTCCACGCCGGTCAGGCTGCGCGCCCAGGTTTGCAGGATGCACTGATTGGAATTGGCGAGATAACCCGCCAGGATGACCAGCAGGGAACCGAGACACACCGGCATGAAGCGCTCCAGACGGCCGGTCAGCGCATAGGCCGCCATGCCCGCCAGCATGGCCATGGCCGCAATATAGATGATGAAATGCGCCAGCTGGATCGCGAACAGGACCATGGCGCCACCCTAATTCCGGCCGGTCGCGCGGGGCAAGCCGGCCGGCGGCGAAGGTCCGGCCGCGCAATTGACACCCGGTCCCGGCGGCGCGACCCTGACCTGGCAACCGGGGAGATGGATCATGATCAGGATCTGGCCTGCACTGACAGGCGTGCTGGCGGCGTTCGTGCTGGCCGGCTGCCTCAACCAGAGAGACTACCTCCTGGCGCCCGACAGCGCCGGGATGGTGATCACAGCCGGCGGCGCGCCCGTCGCCGGAGCTCTGGTGAGCTATCCTGCGCTGGACGATCCCGAGACGGTGCGCACCGGACCGGACGGCGCCTTCACGCTGGAGGCGCGCATGGGCGAGCGCCGCCGCCTGCTGGCCCCGGGAGGCGTTCACGCCGACTCCACGCTGGTGCGCGCCCGCGCGCCAGGCATGGAGGACGGCTGGGCGGCCGCGATCTTTATTAATGGTCTGGGCCGGGCCTCCGCCGAGATGGAGGTTCTGGTGATCATGCTGGACGAGGCCGCGCCGGACCCGGATCTGTCCGCGCTGACACAGGGTTGCCTGGAGCGCCCCGAGCAGCGCCACGCGTTGGCGCTGACACGCTGGGCCGGCGCGCTCGATCCCGCAGCGCCGCCCGAATGGCTGACCGCCGAGCGCGCGCGCGTCCTGTACGAGAACCTGAACGTGATGCTGCCGTCCGGCGCGGTCATGCAATGCCCGGATCCCAGCGCCTTGCACGCGCACCTGTCACAGGGCAGGCAGGCGCTCTCCGGCATCGGCCACGACCGCTAACGCCATGGCGCAGGCGGCGCCAGGCAGGTTTTCTGCGCCGGAAGGATTCCGCCTCATGCCGGGCTATTTCAGTCCGGCTGACCAGCGCGCTCTGGCCGGCGCCGTGATCGCCGCCCTCGCCGATGCGCCGCCCTACCGCCCGTCCATGCCGCGCACCGGCGCGCCCCTGAGCGTGACCATGAGCAATCTCGGCCCGCTGGGCTGGATCAGCGACCGGGACGGCTATCGCTATGAACCGGTCCATCCGGTCACGGGCCGGCCCTGGCCGCCCCTGCCGGAGGCGCTGCTGACGTTGTGGGATGCGGTCTCGGGCTGGCCGCAGCCGCCCCAGGCCTGTCTAGTGAATATCTATGGCGCAGACAGCCGCCTGGGCCTGCATGTGGACGCCGATGAGGACGCCCGCGACGCGCCGGTGGTGTCGGTGAGCCTGGGCGACCGGGCCCGGTTCCGGATCGGAGGGCCGCGCCGCAATGATCCCACCGGGTCCCTCGTGCTGAGCTCGGGCGATGTAGTGGTGCTCGCCGGAGCGTCCCGGCGCTGCCATCACGGCGTGGACCGCATCTATCCCGGGACTTCGTCGCTGCTGCCTGCCGCCTGGCGGCCGGGCCGGATCAATCTCACCCTGCGCCGGGTGCGCTAGTATTTTCATGGAACCGGCGGCGTTCAGCCTCAATTCAGCCTTTGGCGTGATATAGTGTGTCTCATGGGCCGGACTCGTCTGGTCCAACAGAATTTCAGATCAACAGAAGGGCTCTCCGCCATGATCCGCAAGCTTCTCATCGCCGCCGCCGCCTCTCCCCTGCTTCTGAGCGCCTGCGCCACCACTTCGCCTGCAGTCGGCGGCGCGGCCACTGGCGCAGCCATCGGCGCTGTCGGCGGCGCCATCATCGGCAATAACACCGGCAGCGGCGACGCCCGCACCGGCGCCATTATCGGCGCCGTGGGCGGCGCAGTCGCCGGCGCAGCCATCGCCTGCCACCGTGCGGGCGGCTGCCGCCACAACCCGAACAATGCGCGCCATTCCGAGCTGTATTACGACCAGTACTCGGGCCGCTACTGGTACGAGGACTACGACACAGGCGCGACCTTCTGGCAGAACGGCGAGCCGCGCACCGCGCCGCGCCGCCGCTAGGACGAAGCTTTTCTCCCCCGCGACGCAGTCAGGGCGGCCCTCACGGGCCGCCCTGTTTGCATTCAGCTTGGCGCCTTCAGGCGCTCACATCGACCCCGCCGCCCGGGCGCTCGCGGCGCTCCGGCTCCGCCGCCGGATCAGCCGGCGCCTCGCCAGCGCCTGATTCGGCGCCAGCGTCCGGCGCGCCCTGCGCAGGCCCGGCGCTGACCACCACCATGGCGGCGCGTAAAGTTCGCTCCCCGATCACATAGCCCGGCTGCATGACATGGGCGATGGCGCCCTTGGGATGGGGCGCGGGCGCCGTGGCGGCGGCCTGGTGCCGGTTGGGATCGAGCGGATCGCCCGGCGCGGGCTCCACCTTGCGCACGCCGTGACGCTCCAGCGTGCTGGTCAGCCGCCGCTCGGTCAGCTCCACGCCTTCCAGCAATGTCATCAGCGCCGGTCCGGCCGAGGCGCGCGCCTCCTCGCTCACCGCGCCCAGGGCGCGGGACAGATTGTCGGCCACGTCCAGCATGTCGCGCGCAAAGCCGGTGACGGCGTAGTCGCGCGCATCCTTCACATCGCGCTGGGCGCGCTTGCGGGCGTTATCCGCCTCGGCCAGCGCCCGCAAGAGCTGGTCGCGCAGGCCTTCGATCACGGCTTCAGGATCGGGCGCATCCTCAGCCTGGGCCGCTTCAGTGACATCATCCTCATGGGACTGGGCGCCGCCGGCCCCGTTCTCTTCGGGGCGTTCGCTGTCATCATTCATATTGGGATCGGTCTGGGTCATGGGATCAGGTCTTCATGTCAGGAAGCAGGGAGGTCAAGGGGCGGGCCTCAGCGCGCGCCGAGCAGCCGGCCCACGACGCGGGCGGTATAATCAACCAGCGGAATGACGCGCGCATAATTCAGGCGGGTCGGCCCGATCACGCCAATGGCGCCGATGATGCGGTTGTCGCGATTGCGGTAGGGCGCCACGATCACGCTGGAACCCGACAGCGAAAACAAGGGGTTCTCCGAGCCGATGAACAGGCGCACGCCCTGGCCGCTGCGCGCCTCGTCCAGGAGCGCCAGCAGGCCCTCCTTGCGCTCGATGTCTTCAAACAGCATGCGGATGCGCTCGAGATCCTCGGCCGCCCCCACCGATTCCAGCAGGCGCGCCTGACCGCGTACGATCAGCTGGCGCGTCTCCGGGCCGGACCAGTCCGCCACGCCTTGCTCGACCAGCGCGGAGGCCGCTTCGTCCAGCTGGGCGCGGCGATCGGCTATCTCGGCCTGGATCTCGGCCAGCGCCTCGGCCAGCGTGCGCCCGCGCAGGCGCGAGGACAGGTAATTGCCCGCCTCGATCAGCGCCGCCGGGGGCAAGCCCACCGGCGCGCGCATGAGCCGGTTCTCCACCGTCCCGTTTTCACTGACCAGCACGGCGAGCACCTCGCCAGGCGCCAGCGTGACGAATTCCACATGGCGCAGCGGCGCCTCGCTGGCCGGGGAGGCCACCAGCCCAGCCCCGCCCGCCAAGCCCGACAACAGCGTCGAAGCCTCGCCCAGCACGTCCTCGGTGCGCCGGCCGGCCGAAGCCACGCGCTCGTCAATCTCGCGCCGGTCGTCGGAATCCAGATCCCCGATCTGCAGCAATCCGTCCACGAACAGGCGCAAGCCCGCATGGGTGGGCATCCGGCCCGCCGAGGCGTGCGGCGCCGTCAGGAGGCCCGCCGCAGCCAGATCAGACATGGTGTTGCGGATCGAGGCTGGCGAGAGGGAAAACGCGCCCTTGCGCGACAGTGTGCGCGAGCCCACCGGCTCGCCGGTGTCCAGATACGTCTCCACCAGCTCGCGGAACACATCGCGCGAGCGCGCATCAAGCTCGGCAAGACTGGGCATGCGGACGGGATCACTCATCGCGCCAAGAGTTAGGGTGTCGCGCGGGCAAGCGCAATCGCTGCGCGGCTTCAGTGCGCCTGACCCCAGGTGGCGCCGGCGCGCGCATCCACGTCCAGCGGCACTGACAGGGCGACCGCCGGGGCGGCGGCCTGGCTCATCACGTCGCGCGCCAGCGCGATCAGCTTGTCAGCCTCGCCTTCTGGAACCTCGAACACCAGCTCGTCATGGACCTGAAGCAGCATGCGGGCGCTCAAGCCCGCCTGCGCAATCGCGGCGTCCATGCGCGCCATGGCCCGGCGGATGATGTCGGCGGCGGCGCCCTGAATGGGCGCGTTGATCGCCTGGCGCTCGGCGAACTGGCGCATGGCCGGGTTCTTGTCGCGAATGCCGGGCAGGTGAATGCGCCGGCCGAACAGGGTTTCGACATAGACCCGGTCGCGCGCCTCGCGCTTCATCGCCTCCATATAATCGGCGATGCCGGGGAACTTTTTGAAATAGCTGTCGATATAGCTCTTCGCCTCGTCGCGCGAAATGCTGAGGTTATTGGCCAGCCCGAAGGCGGAAATGCCGTAGATAATGCCGAAATTGATGGCCTTGGCGTTGCGCCGCACCATCGGGTCCATGCCCTCTATGGGCACGCCGAACATTTCAGACGCCGTCATGGCGTGAATGTCCTGTCCCGCCCGGAAGGCGTCTTTGAGCGCATCCACCCCGGCGATATGGGCCAGCAGTCTCAGTTCGATCTGGGAATAGTCCGCCGCGACGATCACATGGCCGGGCTCGGCCACGAAGGCCTCGCGGATCTTGCGGCCCTCCTCGGTGCGGATCGGGATATTCTGCAGATTGGGTTCCGAGCTCGACAAGCGCCCGGTGGAGGTCGCCGCCAGCGAGAAGCTGGTATGCACCCGGCCGGTTGCCGGATTGATCGCCTCTTTCAGGGCGTCGGAATAGGTGGATTTCAGCTTGGCGAACTGGCGCCAGGTGAGTAGCGCGCGCGGCAGGGCATGACCGGCTGCGGCCAGCTCCTCCAACACGGCGGCGTCGGTGGACCAGGCGCCCGACTTGGTCTTCTTGCCGCCGGGCAGACCCATATCCCCAAAGAGAATATCGCCGATCTGCTTCGGGCTGCCGGGATTGAAGCGCGTGCCCGCCGCCTCGAACGCGGCGTCTTCGGCCTCGGCCATTTTCTGGGCGAACACCGAAGACAGGCGCGAGAGCTGGGCCACATCCACCTTGACGCCATTGAGCTCCATGCGCGCCAGCACCGCCGGCAGGGGGCGTTCGAGCGTTTCATACACGGTGGCGAGGCCGCCCGCCGCCAGCGAGGGTTTGAGAATCTCCCACAGGCGCAAGGTCACGTCCGCGTCCTCGGCGGCGTACTCGGTAGCGGTCTTCAGGTCGATATCGGCGAAGGATTTCTGCGCCTTGCCAGAGCCGCACACCTCCTTGAAGCTCATCGGCTTGTGGCCGAGATGCAGCTCGGACAACTCGTCCATGCCATGGCCGTGCAGCCCGCTATGCTGGACGTAGGACAACAGCATGGTGTCGTCGATGGGCGCCGGGAACACGCCATAGCGCGCGAACACCGCCAGATCATATTTGATATTCTGGCCGACTTTCAGGATGGCGGGGTCTTCCAGAAGGGGTTTAAGCCGCCCCAGCGCGTCGGCCTCTGAAATCTGTTCAGGGCGCCCGCCGCCATCGGCGAGATCACCCCCCAGATGGCCCAGCGGAATATAGCAGGCCTCGCCCGGACGCACGGCGAGCGACACGCCGACAAGCCTGGCCGCACTGGCCGACAGCGCGTCGGTCTCCACATCCACCGCGATCACCCGGGCGGCGCGGGCGCGTGCGATCCAGGCGTCAAGCTCATCAAGCGTCTGGACGGCCTTGTAGACCGAACGATCGATTGGCGCGGTGGCGTCGCCAGTCTCATCGGCGGGGCCGGCGCCCAGCGCCTCCTCGATCCGGCGCGTCAGGGTGCGAAACTCCATGGTCCGCAAGAAGCTTAAAAGCCGCTCGCCATCGGGCTCGGCGGCGCCGAAACTCTCAAGGCCGGTCTCCACATCCACATCAAGTTTCAGCGTCACCAGCTCGCGCGACAGGCGGGCATTATCGGCGTGGGCGATCAGGGATTCGCGGCGCTTGGGCTGTTTGATCTCTTCAGCGCGCGCCAGCAGCGTGTCGAGATCGCCGTACTCCCCGATCAGCTGGGCGGCGGTCTTGATGCCGATGCCCGGCACGCCGGGGACATTGTCCACGCTGTCGCCGGCCAGCGCCTGGACGTCGATGACTTTTTCCGGCGGCACGCCGAATTTCTCGATCACTTCCTCGCGCCCGATGCGGCGCACTTTCATGGGATCGAGCAAGGTCACCTGGTCATTGACCAGCTGCATCAAATCCTTGTCTGACGAGGCTACGGAGACGCGCGCGCCCGCCGCGGCGGCCAGGCGCGCATAGGTGGCGATCAGATCATCTGCCTCGAACCCCTCCATCTCGATGGAAGGCAGGCTGAACGCCTCGGTGGCCTCGCGGATCAGCGCAAATTGCGGAACCAGATCTTCCGGCGGTTCGGGCCGGTTGGCCTTGTATCCGTCATAGAGCGCATTGCGGAACGTGGTGGCGGAATGGTCGAAGATGACCGCGAGATGGGTGGGCGCATCCTCGCCGCGCAGATCATTCAAGAGCTTCCACACCATGGCGCAAAAGCCCTGCACCGCCCCCACGGGCAGGCCGTCGGTCCGGGTCAGGGCCGGCAGGGCGTGATAGGCGCGGAAGATGAAGCCCGACCCGTCCACCAGATAGACATGGGACTGGGCGTCAACGGGGCGGGTCACGGCCATGGTCAGGCTCCGGCTGGCAAGCGTTGGGAACGCGCCAAGCTAGGCCTGAGAGGCGGAGGGGGCAATGCGTGCGCGGCAGGCGCCGGTCAGGCGTGTGCGAACAGATCGCCCTGATGGGCGCGGGCGGGCGGAACGTCCAGGCGCGGCGTGCGCGACAGCGTGCGCGCGGGCGCAGGCGCGATCACCGGCTCGGCGCTGGACAGGGTCAGGCCCAGCTCGCCCGCCTTGGCGCGGATGGCGCTGTCCGGACGGCCCAGGCGCAGGCTGATCAGGCGCACGGGCGCGCCCTGGCGCGCCAGTGTGCGCAGCCGCGCCAGATCCTCGCCGCGCCAGCGCTTGCCGGCATTGCGGGCATATCCTGCAGTTGAAGCGCCATAAGCCATGACACTGCTCCTTTCAGAACAGAACATAGGCGGAACATGGCGGCTTGTCAAGGATGTTCGGTTAATGTTCCGTTTGCGCGCGCCCTACCAGGACCCGGTATTGGCCATGCTCGCCCAGGGCTCGGCCGGATCCAGGGGGTCGCCGCGCTGCAAGAGCTCGATGGAGATAGCGTCCGGGCTGCGCACAAAGGCCATATGCCCGTCGCGCGGCGGGCGGCTGATCACATAGCCCAGGCTCTGCAGCCGGGCGCACAGGGCGTAAATGTCCGCCACGCGAAAGGCGAGATGGCCGAAATTGCGCCCGCCCTCATAGTCTTCGGGGTCCCAGTTATGGGTGAGCTCGATCATCGGCAGGCCCGACGGCATCGGGCCATCTTCCAGATCGCTGAGGCCGGCGCGGCGGATATCCTCCGGCGCGGCGAGGAATATCAGGGTGAAGCGGCCCGCCTCGCTCTCCTTGCGGCGCACCTCCTTCAGGCCCAGCCCGTCGCAATAGAAGCGCAAGGACGCGTCCACATCGCTGATGCGCACCATGGCGTGCAGATATTCCATAGCCGTCTCCTTATCGGGCCGCGTCCGGGTCAGCATTCGTGCCGCCGTCTTCATCGCCGTCTTCATCATCGTCAGGACGGACGCGCCGCGCCCATTTGGGCCGGCGCCGCCAGGTGGTCTCTTCGGGGATGGGTTCGCCCCGCGCCCGGGCGAGCGCATGGGTCCACGGCTCGGGCGCCCGGCGCCAATAGGCCCGCGCCACCGCCCCGGCGATCACCGCCAGGATGGCGATGGTCCCGAAGAACAGCGAGAACTGGTAGACATAGCCGATCGGTCCGCCCCATTCGGGCGCCCCGGCCGATCGCCAGATCAGCTCATATCCCGAGCCCGCGATTGTCAGCGCCACTGGCGTCACCGCCAGCGCGGCGCTCGCCGCAATCGCGGCGTAGAGCGTCCAGCGCGGCTGGAAGCTGCGCACATACAGCCCGATGAACGCCGCTTCGCTCACCCCCTTGATCGTGCCCGGCTTGTCGCGGACGCGCCCGGCGTATTCGGCGGCCGCATCGGCGCGCAACGCGCGCACCGCCAGCGCCCAGCGCGCCAGGCAGACCAGGATGAAGACCGCAAGCGCGGCGGCGAAAACAATCAGTCCGGTATCGATCATGCGCAGCTATTTAGCGTCTTGCGGCCTCATAGGCGAGCATGGCGCGCTTGCGCTCTACGCCCCAATGGTAGCCGGTGAGGCGCCCGTCGCCTGACAGGACCCGATGACACGGGATCAGCCAGCTCACCGGATTGGCCCCCACCGCTGCGCCCACCGCCCGGCTCGCGCGTTCGCTGCACACCTCGCGTGCGATATCGCCATAGCTCACCGTGCAGCCGGGCGGGATGCGCAGGAGCGCGCGCCAGACCTGACGGCGCCAGGGCGTGCCATAGAGCGCCAGCGGCAGGGCCGCCTCGCCGGCGCGCGCATCGAAAATCCGCGCCGCCCAGCTGCGCGCCAGCGCGTCGTCGCGCTGGAAGGCTGCGCCGGGATAGCGCGACGCCAGATCGGCGAAGGCGTCATCAGTCCCGTCCGGCCCGGCGAAGGCCAGCGCCGACAGGCCGCGCGGCGCGATCAGGAACACGCCCGTCCCGAACGGCGTCAGCGCCTCGCCCCAGACAAATCCAATCCCCGTCCCGCCAGCCTTGGCCTCGCCCGGCGTCACGGCCTCTTCGGCGATGAACACGTCATGCAGGCGCGAGGGGCCGGACAGGCCGGTCTCCAGCGCCGCGTCCAGCACACTCGCCCCGTCCACCAGCAGGCGGCGCGCGCTGGCGTGGGTCAGGGCCTGGACGAAACGTTTGGGGCTCGCACCGGTCCAGCGGGTGAAGACGCGCTGGAAATGGCTCGGCGACAGGCCGGCCGCCGCCGCCGCGGCGTTCAGGTCGGGCTGGTCGCGCCAGCGGGCGCTCAGGAAATCCAGCGCCGCGACAATGCGGGGATAGTCGCGCGCGCGCTCGTCCAGCGGGGCGGGGGCGGCGGGGCGGGGAAGAGTGCTGGAATCGCTCATGGCGGCAAAGTGCCCGTCAGGCCGGGGCGCCGCCACCTGATTCTTGCGCTTGCGCCGGCGCGGCGGCGGCGGCGAGCGCCTCGCGCACGGCGGCGGCCAGGCTTTCACGCTCGCGCGGGGACAGCATGGCGCCGATGATCAGCGTCTTGCCCATGGCCGTCAGGCGCGCCTGCACGTCCGGTTCGCCCGCGCCGGCGATCTCCACGCGCGTCCAGGCCCTCGGCAGGCGGAACCAGGTCTGATGGCCCGTGGGATAGCGCCGCCCGACCCGGATCTCGCGCCCGGTGATCTGGATCGTCTCCAGCCGCCGACCGTCGCGGTAGGATATGCGAAAAGCCAGCCAGACCAGCAGCACGTCCAGCCCGAAAAACCCCAGCACCGGCCAGGCGCCCGCCAGCATGAAGGCGATCCCGGCGGTGAAGCTGACCAGCGCGATGGCCGCCATCAGGGCGTAGAAGCCCGGATCGGGCAGGGAGCGGTTGGGGCGCACCTCGGCGTCCAGATACAGCGGCTCATCCGCCTCCAGAGGCGCGGGCGCCGGTTCGGCCGGCCAGGTTTCATAGATGCGGCGGCGTTCCATGGCTTCAAATATAGCGCCCGCGTCAGCGCGCGCCCAGCGGCGGCGGCCCGAACCGGCGCTGCATCCTGCAGGCTGGATGAACGCGCACGCCTTTCTCGCGCCAAAATCAGTGACTAAGGTCCGCTTCATGACGCCCGGGCGCCCCGCCCGCGCCACAATTCGAGACCGGTTCCGGCCATGACCCTGTCCGCCCTTCTTTCCGCCTCCGCCCTCACCGCCGCCGCGCTGACGCTCGGCGCAGCTGCGGCGCCGGATGCAGACACCCCCCTGATCGCCAGCGCCGGCTTTGTCTATGTCGCGCAGCCCGATCCCGATCCGGACGCCATCGTGCCCCTGCCGGCCGGCGAGAACGCGGCGGGCGAGATGGAGCGCATGCAGGGCGTGGCCCGCGCCGAGGCCTGGTTCGAGACCCTGACCACGCTGCGCGCGCGCTTTGAACAGATTGCGCCGGACGGCACGCTGACCTCTGGCGATCTCGCCCTGAGCAAGCCGGGCCGGGCGCGCTTCGCCTATGACGCCCCGACCCCGATGCTGATGGTGGCGGACGGCTCGACTGTGGCGATCGCCGATTTCGATCTGGAAACCATTGACCGCGCGCCCATCGCCTCGACGCCTCTGCGTCATGTTCTGGGAGCCGGCCCGTCGCTGAGCGCCAGCGGCGCCGTCACCGACGCCGGCCACGCCCGCGGCCGCCTTTACGTGACGCTCGCCGATCCGGACGGGGAAAACGCCGGGCGCCTGACCCTGGTGTTCGAGGATCCCGATCCCGCCTTGCCGGCCGAAACCCTGCAGCTGGCCGGCTGGTATGCCGTGGACGCCATGGGCGGGCTGACCGAGGTGCTGCTCAGCGATGTGGAGACCGGCATACGCCTGGAACCGCGCCTGTTCGTGCTGGACGACGAAGACGTCATCCCCGAGCGCCGCCGAGGCCGCCGCCGCTGAGACGGGGCTTCAGCCCGAACCAGACCCGCAAGGGCCCCGTGCGCTCCGCCGCCAGCGCAAAACCGATCGAGCCCAGAAGGGTCGCCCCGGCGACCAGCGTGAACTCGGCGACCGCACCGAAGCGCCAGCCTGCCGCCGTGATCCAGTAAATCGCCATCACCGTGATGGTCTGGTGGATGAGGTAGACCGGGAATATCAGGGCGCTCATGCGCTGCAGGACCGGCCCGCTGCGCCGCACCAGGCGGCGCGCCAGCCACAACAGGGCGAGGATCACCCACCAGGCATAGGCGAGCCGCAAAGCGCGCCAGCCCGCCGCCTGAAGCGGCTGGGCGGCGATCACGTCCCAGTTCTGCCAGACCACGACCAGCACCGCCCCGGCGGCGAGGCACAATGCGCCGGCCGCCGGGCCGATCCGGTCCACCGCCCGCCAGGCGGCGCCTGAACGGGCGATGGCGACCCCATACAGGACGAAAGTCAGGCTGAAGGCGTGGGTCGCCCAGTCATTCACCAGATCATGGGTGACGGGAAAGAATTCCGCGAGGGTGAAGCGGATGAGGAGAAGCGGCGCAATCGGCGCGATGAGCAGCCAAATCGCGCCGCGCCAGCCTGTGAGCCGCGCATCCAGCGACCGGGCGCCCGCCCGGCTGAGAAGCGCGATCACGGGCGCCAGCGCCAGAGCGTAGACCGCCAGATAGGCCACGAACCACATATGGTTCCAGGTCGGGGTGATGATGGAGAAACCGCCCTGGAATGACAGATAACGCGCCCAGAAAGCCCAATACCCCGCCTCGATCTCGCCGGACTGGCGCAGCTCGCCATAGGCTTGGGGGACCACGATCACGGCCATGGCCAGAATCAGCGGCGCGAGCAGGCGCACGGCGCGGTCGCGGGCGAACCCGGCGGCGCCGAGCTTGCCATGGAGCATGGCCATCGCCACGCCGGAAATGAAGAACAGCAGGGGCAGGCGCCAGGGGCTCGACAGCGCCATGAGCGATTCCAGCACGGGCCCGGCATAGACGCTCTTCACGTGCCAGTCCCAGGTCACGTATCCCATGCCTGTGTGATAAAAAATCAGCACGGCGAAGGCGAAGACGCGCAGGGCGTCGAGATCGGGTCTGCGGTCAGGCGGCGTCATCACGGGCTCCGGAGTTGTCAGCGCCGGGACACTGCCCCGAGAAACCCTGGCGAGCGCGACTGTAGTGACCAGCACCGGATGGGTGGGACGTGCGGCGGCGCCTGACACCGCCATCAGGGACGAAACCCCGCCCTCGCGGGATGAACGCCACTGGCGCCCGCGGCCCCGGCGCGGCAGACTGGCCCGCGATGCGTCACAACCAGCTGACCAGGCAGGATCATGACCGCGACCGGGCCGCCGACCGGCGCGCCTGGCTCATGGCGCTGGGCGCCTGCGCCATCGGGGTGGTGGCGGCGGTGACCATCAACGCGGTGTCGCTGGCCGACGAGATGGCCCGAGGCGGCGGCGCGCCGGGCCTCTACCCCTATGTTCTGGAGGGCGCCAGCGGCGCAGCGATTCTGCTGCTCCTGCCCGCCGCGCTGGCGCTGGGCGCGGCCTATCCCCTGGAGCCGGGACGCTGGCGCGTCAGCCTGATCGTCCATGGCGTTGGCCTCATCGCCTTCGCCGCCCTTCACACCGGGCTGATGACCGGGTTTCGCAGCCTGCTCTGGCCGCTGCTTCTGGACCGCCCCTATCAGGGCTTTGGTCCGCTGGCGCAGACCTTCATCTATGAGCTGCGCAAGGATGCGCTGGCCTATATCAGCTTTCAGGCCGTGCTGATGCTGCTGCGCGCCCTGACGCGCGCGCGCATGGCGGCGGCCGCCATGCATATGGACGCCCGCGAAGGGGGGCTTGTCTCGCTGCGCTGCGGCGGGCGGGAGATCCGCCTGCCGGCGGGCGAGATCGTGTCGGCGAGCGCAGCGGGCAATTACGCGCAGGTGCGCACCGCTAGCGGCTTGCATCTGGCCCGCATCCCCCTGTCGGAGCTCGCTCTCATGCTGGAGGAGGCTGGCGCAGACCCGGTGCGCCTGCACCGCTCGCACCTCGCCGCCCGCGCCGCCATCCGCGAGATCATTCCCGGCGCCGATGGCGGCGCGCGGGTGCGCCTGTCTGACAGCCAGGAACTGCCCGTGAGCCGGCGCTACCGCGCCCAGTTGTGAAATCAGGCTCTAGACCATCAGCCAGAGGATCAGCCCGCCCAGGGCGAAGCGGTAGATCACGAAGGGCAGAAACCCGATCCGGGCGACGAAGCGCATCAGCACGGCGATGGCCAGATAGGCGGCGAAGAAGGACAGGACGGCGATAATCAGCCCGTCGGTCAGGCTGGCGCCCAGTGCGCCGCCGCGCGACAGCTCGATCACGGCGACCAGGCCAAAGGCGGCGATCACCGGGATCGACATCAGCATGGAAAAGCGCGCCGCTTCAGAGCGCTCCATGCCCAGCGCCCGCGCCGCCGTCATGGTGACGCCAGACCGGCTGGCGCCCGGGATCAGGGCCAGCGCCTGAGCCAGGCCCAGGAGGATGGCGGAGCGAAAGCCCAGCGTCTCGGTGGTGACGGTCTTGCGCCCGAAATGGTCCGCCGCCCACAGCGGTATCGCGAACAGGATCAGCATCCAGGCCAGCAAGGCCGGCGAGCGCATCGCTTCGGCGAGGCCTGCAAAATAGAGAATGCCGCCAAAGATCAGCACGGGCGGCGTCGCCACGGCGATCAGCAGCGCGAGGCGCCCGCCCTCGGTCACCTTGCCCTGCAGCAGAGCGAACTTGCCCGTGATCACCGCCATCACGTCGCGCCGGAAATAAATCAGCACCGCCACCAGCGAGCCCACATGGGCCATGAGGTCGATCAAAACCCCCTGATCCTCAAACCCCGCCGCCTCGGGCGCTAGAATGAGGTGCGCCGAGGACGAAACCGGCAGAAACTCGGTCAGCCCCTGCACCAATGCGAGCAGGATCAGGGTGAACAGGGTCATGTGGACGTCCCCGGGGCAGGCGGATGATGACAGCGCGATGCTGGGCTGATACGGGGCTTGGGCCAAGCCCGCAAGCACACACCGACGGGAGCCCGCCCCATGCCCCATGACGCCCCGCCCGGCGGTCCGGGCAAGCTCGCCCCGCTGGAAGCACGCGCCATCACGTCGCGCATCACCCGCCTGTCGGTGCTGACGGCGTGTTTTCTGGTGGCGATCAAGCTGGCGGCGTATCTGATGTCGGGATCGGTGGCGATGCTGGCCTCCATGGCTGACAGCGCGCTGGATCTGGCCGCCTCGCTGATCACATTTTTCGCCGTGCGCTATGCGGCCAGCCCCGCCGACGCCGAGCACCGCTACGGCCATGGCAAGGCCGAGGCGCTGGCGGGCCTGTTCCAGGCGGTGCTGGTGGCGTTTTCCGCAGCGCTGATCCTGCGCGAGGCCTGGCTGAGGTTTCTCGACCCCCAGCCTGTGGCCGCTGGCGGGATCGCCCTTGGCGTCATGGTGATTTCAACGCTCGTCACCGTGCTGCTGGTGCGCGCCCAGGCGCGGGCCGTGGCGCGCACGGGCTCACTGGCGGTGGCCGGGGACCGGGCCCATTACCTGTCTGATCTGGGGGCCAATCTGGCCGTGATGGCGGCGATTCTTCTGGCGGTGGCCGGGGTCGAGCGCGCCGATCCGCTGATCGCGGCGGGCGTGGCGCTCTGGCTGGTGTGGACGGCGCTCAACATCGCCCGCAAGGCCTTGGAAAATCTCATGGATCGTGAACTGCCCGACGCCGACCGGGCCGAGATCCGGGCGCTGGCGGGCGATGACCCGCGCGTGCGCGGCGTCAGCCAGCTGCGCACCCGCGCCTCGGGCCCGTTTATCCACGTTCAGATGCACATGCAGCTAGACGACGCCCTGTCCCTGGCCGAGGCCCATGACGTGCTGTCGGCCGCCGAGGCGCGCATCGCCGAGGCCTGGCCGGCCGCCGACGTTATCATCCATCCAGAGCCCTCAAGCGCCGGCGCGTTTCACGGCCACCCCTGGTTCAAGGGCGCGGACAGCCCGCCGGACGATCCTGAACCGGACGGCGGCTGACGCGCTGGCAGCACTCTCTGGAGAACGCTGCCAGCGTATTGATTTCATTCATGTTTGCGGGCGCATCCTCTTGATGCAGGCGCACGGCGCTGTCAAGCTTGCAGGCCTGCACATGGAGGGAAAGCATGCGCACAGATCCTGATTTCGAACGCGCGCTGAAGGGGGCGCGCCTGACCACCGCCTCGGTGCTGTACCACATGCCCGACCATCCCGGCCTGCTGCAGAGCTTCCTGTGGCAGACCTGGGACCGGGCGCCGGACTATCCGCGCCTGATGCAGTTTCTCGACTTCTGGCGGCGCGAGATCGAGGCGGTTATCCACACGGTGGAGGTGGCCCATGCCGGGCTGATCAAGCCGATGGCCTGGCGCCGGGCCGATCTGGAATTGCGGCTGCAATAGCGCGGACAAGGCTGATGATGGCGGCGTGGATACACCGCGCCGCTATCCCGCGTTCCGGCGCCAGAATACGCCCCTCTGGCGCCCCAAAAAGGCCGCTCTGGCGCCGGATCAGGGCGTGAGGCCGGCGCCGCAGCGCCGGTCGGCCTCCACATGCACCCCGATCAGGGCCGCCGACAGCTCGGGCAGGGCGCGCACAGGCAGGCGGGCGCGCGTCAGGCGCGCGTCGCGGTCGCCGGTCTCTTCGGCCAGGGACAGAAACTCAAACCCCTCATCGCTGAGCCGGGCGCGCGCCACCCGCACCAGGCAGCGGCACGCCCAGGCGCGCCCGCCCCGGTCGCGGCAATCGGCCTCGACCCGCTCGGCGGGCGTGCCGCGCGGCAGATCACGCGCCGGCTCGGAGATGAAGGGCGCGCCCTCTCTGCGCCACCAGGGGGTTTCGGGATCATCAGACCCGCCCGCCCCGGCGAAACGCGGCGGGCCGTCCAGCGCCGATCCGGGATCTGAGCGCCCGGCCAGGCCCTGGCCGACCGTGATGCGGATTTCATCCTCGCGCGCCGCCCGGCCCGGCTCGCCGAACTCGTCGCGCAGCGAGCCCTCAATGCGGGCGCCGTCGCCGCGCAAATACGGATCGTCCTCCAGCTGCAGGCTGTCCGGCGCGGGCTCGCGGACCAGGAACCACCAGCCGGCCAGCGCCGCGGCGGCGATCAGGGCCAGCACGCCGGCCAGCAGGAAGCTGCGCATCGCCATGTCCATGTGCCCGGCCCCGCGATTTCTGCGCGCTCTGGCCCGCCATCAGGCGGCGCCGCGCGAAACGTGAACGCTCCGGCCTTTCCAGACCGGCCCGAGTTAACCATACTAGAGGCTCAGGGGGCGAACGAGAAGGACTGGCAAGCCATGCTGAGGATTCTAGCAATCATCGCACTGGGCGGCGCGCTGGCGGCCTGCAGCACGCCCACGCCCTATCAACAGGCCGAACCGGGCGGGTTCGGCTACCGGCACCAGCAGATCGAGGATAACCGCTACACGGTCAGCTTCCGCGGCAATACGCTCACAGACCGCGAGACGGTGGAGACCTTCCTGCTCCTGCGCGCAGCCGAGCTGACGCTGGAGAACGGGGCCGACCACTTCATCCTGATGCGGCGCGACACTGACACCGACCGGCGCTTTGTCGGCACGGGCGATCCGTTCCGTTCGCGCTACGGCTTCGGCTACCGCTATTTCCATCCGAGTTACGGCTGGTATGGCTGGCGCGATCCGTTCTGGGACGATGTCCATGTGCGCGAGGTGACGCGCTTTGAGGCCACCGCCGAGATCGTGCTCGCGCGCGGCGAATCGCCCGGCGGCCCGGACGCCTTCGACGCCCGCCAGGTGGTGGCCAATCTCGGCCCCGTCGCGCGCGCGCCGCGCAGCTAGGGCCTGCAAGACTGAAGGGGGCGCCGGATGAGTGACGATCCGCCTTCCGGCGCGCCCGCCCCCCCGCCTGAATCCGCCGCCAGGGGGCATTTGTCGCCCAGCGAGCGTTTCTTTGCGCGCATGGCCGCCGCCCAGACCGTCACAGCGGTGGTGGCGGTGCTGATTTCATGCGCAGCCATGTATGCGGCCTGGACCCAGGCCGACGCCACGCGCGTCCAGCTTGAGGCCCAGACCTGGCCGCGCATAGTCAGCTATGTGAACATGAACGCCGACGCGGGACGCACCGAAAGCTTCGAGTTCGTGATCGCCAATCATGGCGTCGGCCCGGCCGAGATCCGGGCCATGCGGATCATGCTGGACGGCGAGCCCGTCACCAGCTTCCAGGACATCTTTGACCGCATGGGCGAGGCGGACGGCGCAGAACGCTCCTACAGCTATGTCGCCGGGCGGATTTTCGCGCCGGGCGAATCGGCGTCCGTCCTGTCGGTGCGCGGCGCGGGCGAGGCCGCGCGCCTGATGGCCGTGATCGGCGTCATGGAGGCCGAGCTGTGTTTCTGCTCAATCCTGGACCGGTGCTGGCTGGCGGGTCCGGAGGCCTACACGCCCGTCGAGCGCTGCCCCGACTATGGCGGCGCGCAGTTCAGGAACCAGCCGGGCCTGTAAGGTGGGCGAAGGCTTTCGCCACGGCCTCATAGACCGGACGCTTCCACGGGATGATCAGGCCGGGCGTATCGGCCAGCGGCGTCCACCGGAAACCCTCGAATTCCTGCGGCGGCACGGCCTTGAGGTCGAAGGCGGCGTCGGTGCCCAGAAAGCGGAAGGCGAACCAGCGCTGTTTCTGGCCTTTCCAGTCATTGCGCCGGCGCTGGGCCAGCACGTCGGGCGGAAAGTCATAGGCCAGCCAGCCGGGAATCTCGCCGATCTTCTCGACCAGATCGTCCGTGATTCCGGTCTCTTCATACAGCTCGCGCAGCGCGCCGGTTTCCGGGTCCTCGCCCGCATCCAGCCCGCCTTGCGGAAACTGCCAGACCCAGGGGCCGCCTTGGGCGTAGCGCTTGCCCATCCAGACCAGGCCGCGCCGGTCGAACAGCACGACGCCGGCATTGGGGCGATGATCGGGATAGGGATCGTGCGGCCCGGTCATGTCTCCTGGCCGTCCGCGCGGCGCAGGCGCGCGACATGGCTGGCCGGCGCCAGCACATAACCGCGCCGCGCCAGGCCCTCGGCCCAGGCGCTGGCGGCCTCCACCGTCACCGGATAGGCGAAGCCCGAGCCCAGCGCCGAGCCGTTCTGCAGCGCCAGCGCCTCCAGCTCCAGAAGCCGCTGCTCCACCGCCTGCGGGCTGGGATCGGCGTCGACCACCCGGTCGGCCATGACCAGTCGCGCGCCCGCCTCGCGCCCGGCCGCCTCGATCACCGGGCGCCGGCCCGCGCCGTCATGAAACATGGTCAGGCCGCGCGCCTCCAGCCGGGTGAAGATGCGCGCCAGCGGCGCCTGGGCCGCGCCCAGACGCGCGCCCTGATAATTGATCACCCCGGCATAGCCCGCTCCGCGCGAGAGCAGCCAGGCCAGCCGGCGCTCGTTCTCCGCCGCGCCGGCCTCGGCCAGCAGGGTGTAGGGGCCCGGATCGTTATTGGGATAATCGAACGGCTCCATGGGCAGCTCGATCAGCACCTCGTGGCCGGCCGCGCGCGCCCGGTCGATCCAGCTCTGCAGATCGCGCGCATAGGGCGCAAAGCTCAACGTCACTTCCGGCGGCAGGGTCTCGATGGCCTGCGCAGTCAGGCGCTCGGACATGCCCAGCCCCCCAACGACCAGGGCCACCACCGGACCGGTGCGCGGCGCATGGGCGCGGGCATAGGCCTCGTCGGGGCGCCGCCCGTCCGCGTTGATCACCGGCAGGGGTCCGCCCGGCCCGTCCTCAAACAGACCCGGCAGCGGCGCGCGCGGGGCGTCGGGGCGGGCAGGGATCTGGGCTGGCGTCTGGGGGGCGCCGAGCGCCGTTTCGGTATCGGCCACGCCCGGCAGGGAGACATCGTCGGCCGGGCCGTCATCAAACGGGGCGGACGGCGCTTCGGGCACGTACGGGGCGGCTTCGGCGGTGATCACCGGTTCAGGGCGCGGCGTGATGTCGGCGCCGGCGCCAGCCGGTCCCGGCTCACCGCCGGAAAACACCGCCAGCACGCCCGCCCCGGCGATGAATGCGCACGCTGCGGCCAGCCCGGCCAGCATCGGGCCGCGCAGGGGCGAGCGATCGGGACGGGGCGCAGGCATGTCGGTGGACTTTCCGTGACGCGCTGATTCGCACCCACCCTGCCGCCGCGCCGGGTAAAGAAGCGTTAACGAAGGCGCCCCATCTGTCACTGAGCGGTGACACGCGCTGTCACCGCTCAGTGATATACTGCCCCTTGCCCGCCATAACGGACTATCGTCATGACGCCTTCAATACCGGCTTCGCGCAATCGCGCCGCCACCGAGGCCCGCCTGATCGAGGCGGCGCGCAGCGTGCTGACCACGCACGGATTTCAGGGTCTGGGCGTGAACGCCGTGGCGCGCGCGGCGCGGTGTGACAAGCAGCTGATCTACCGCTATTTCGGAGGCATGGACGCGCTTGTATCCGCGCTGGGCGAGGCGCAGGGCGCGCGTCTGGCCGCCGCGCTGGAGGCGTGCGCCCCGCCCGGCCCGGCGGCCAGCTATGGCGATCTGATCAACCAGCTCGTGCTGGCCTATCTCGACGCGCTGGATGCGGATCCGGCGGCGCAGAAATTCATGCTTCAGGAGCTCACCGCCCCCGGCCCGGCGCTGGCGCCCTTCAGCCGGGCGCGCACGCGCATGCTGGCGGGCTGGATCGCGCGCCGGCAGGGCCGCCTGGCCCCGCCTGACGGGATCGACGCGCTGGCGGTGAACGCCCTCCTGATCGCGGCCGTCCACCAGATCGTGCTGGCGCGCAGCGCGTCGCGGGCGGGGCGCGCAGGCGGGGCGCAAGACGACGCGGCCTGGGCGCGGGCGCGGGCCGCGCTGTCTCACATGGTCCAGGCCAGCCTGTCAGGCCCGTCCTGAGCGCTCAGCGCCGGATGATGACGTAGAACGCCCCGTCGCCGCCATGGCGGGCGTGAGCGGCGCTGTAGCCTGCGCACAGCGGCGCAAAGTCCGGCTCGCGCATCCAGCCGGTGAAGGCGCGGCGCAAAACGCCTGCAAGCGGGCGCGCATCCGGGCTCCAGGGCTCGAACCGGCTTTCGTCCAGCGCGCGCGCGCCGGCGCCCTTGCCGGTGATCACCAGCACGGTGTGCAGGCCGCGGGCGTGGGCGCGGGTGAGAAATCCCAGCAATTGCGCGCGCGCCGCAGCGGCGGTCAGGCCATGAAGGTCAAGGCGCGCCTCGAGCTCCACCCGGCCGCGGCGCAGGCGCCGG
>JAFIEB010000114.1 GCA_020832735.1 Oceanicaulis sp. | reverse complement strand
GCGCCGCCAGCGCGCAGGCGCTGGAGGATGCGCCCTGGGACCTTGATCTGATCACCGCCCACGGCCAGTGCCTTGCCGGCGCGGGCGATCCCGGGTCAGCGCGCGAACAGTTCGAGCGGGTTCTGGCCTTTGAGCCCGATCACGCGCGCGCCGCCCTCGGGCTGGCGCAAGTCATGGAAGGCCAGGGCGACACCGATCGCGCCGCCGAACTCTACGAAGCCGCGGCGCGCGGCGCGCGCACCGATGGCGAGGCGCTGGCGGCCATGGCCGCCGCCCGGCGCCTGCGCGGCGGCGGGTAAGCGCCTCAACCCGATGTGAAGCGCGGCGGGCGCTTGTCGAGGAAGGCGCGGTAGCCCTCCTGGAAATCCGCGCTCTGGAAAGCGTCCAGGAAAAGCTGGCGCGTCGCGGCGTCATCATGGCTCTGGCCGGCCTGGATGCGGGCGATGATCTGCTTGGTGACGCGCGCCGACCGGGCGGAGGTTTTGGCCACCGCACCCGCGAAATCGTCCACCGCGCCGCCCAGCGCGTCCTTGCTCACGAGCCGGTCGATCAGACCCATGGCCAGCGCTTCTTCGGCGTCCAGAATGCGCCCGGTGAACAAGATGTCCTTGGCCGCGCTCACCCCCACCGCATCGATCAGGCGGCGCGTGTCGTTGAGCGTGTAGGCGAGGCCCAGCTTGCCCGGCGTGATGCCGAATTTCGAACCCGCCGCCGCGAAGCGCAGATCGCACGCCAGCGCCAGCCCGCACCCGCCGCCCACGCACGCCCCGTCAATCATGGCCAGCGCCGGTTTCGGGAAATCAGCCAGCGCATCCAGCGCCCCGGCGATGGAGCGCGAATAGGCCGCCGCGCTGTCGGGCGTGGCGTAGACCTGTTCAAACTCGGAGATGTCGGCGCCCGCCGCGAACGCGCCCCCGGCCCCGCGCACCACCAGCAGGCGCACGCCGTCATCGGCTTCGGCCTCGCTCAAGAGACCCGGGATCGCCGCCCACATGGCGCCATTGAGCGCATTGCGCTTGTCGGGCCGGTTGAGGACGAGATGGGCGGCATGGCCCTCGCGTTGGAGATAGACCGGGTCAAGGCTCATGCAGTTCATCCTTCCAACAGGGCTGGGCGCGGGCTGACATCGCCTTATGATTTGTCCGGACCAATGCCGTCAACTCAGGCGGCGCATTCAAGCACGATCTGTGACCGGAGGAAGCCCGCAATGAAACCGATCCGATGGCGCATGCCGGTTCTGGCGCGATAGGCTGGCAAGAGGTCCAGAATGCGCGTTTAAACTGAGCGCTCTTTCCAGCCTGGCAAAAGACTGCATCCGCCGCGTGTCTCAATGGCGCGGTCCTTCATGCCTATGTGTGCTGTCAACAGGCGCGCACCCGCGCCGCGACACACGATGGAGGCCGTCATGATTGACGTGAGACCGTTTGACAGCCTGGGCAAGGCTGACCATGGCTGGCTCAAAGCCAGCCACCATTTCTCCTTCGGGTCCTATTACGACCCGTCCCGCATGGGCTGGGGCGCGCTCAGAGTCTGGAATGACGACGCGATTGCGCCGCGTTCAGGCTTTCCGCCCCACCCCCATGCGGACATGGAGATCATCACCTATGTGCGCGACGGCGCCATCAGCCACGAGGACTCCCTTGGCAACAAGGGCCGCACCGTCGCGGGCGATGTGCAGGTGATGAGCGCCGGGTCCGGCATCCGCCACTCGGAGTTCAATCTGGAGCATGAGCCCACGCGCATCTTCCAGATCTGGATCCTGCCCGATGAAACCGGCGGCGAGCCCTATTGGAATGCGCGCGAGTTTCCCAAGGACACGCGCGACGGCCAGTTCGCGGTGCTCGCCTCGGGCCGCAAGGGTGATGACGCCCTGCCCATCCGCGCCGATGCGCGGGTGCTGGGCGCCACGCTGAGCGCGGGCGGACGCGCCGCCTATGATCTGGAGCCGGGCCGCCACGCCTATCTGGCGCCTGCCAGGGGCCGCATCCGGGTCAATGGCGTGGATGTGAACCCGCGCGACGGCGCCGCCATCAAGGATGTGGAGCGCATCGAGGTGGAGGCTCTCGATGACGCCGAGATCGTCCTGGTGGACAGCCGCTAGGCCAAAGGCGGAGACCGCGCTTCATCAGATCTGGCGGGCCTGATCAGGCCCGCCAGATCAGGCTGGAATCCCCGTAGGAAAAGAAGCGATAACCCTTGTCGATCGCGTGGGCGTAGGCGTTTTGCATCACGTCCAGCCCGGCCAGCGCGCTGACCAGCATGAACAGCGTCGATTTGGGCAGGTGGAAATTGGTCATCAGCCCGTCCACCACACGGAATTCATAGCCCGGTGTGATGAAGATGTCGGTCTCGCACGCGCCCGCGCTCACCGTCCCGTCCGGACCGGCCGCGCTTTCCAGCGTGCGCAGCGCCGTGGTGCCCACCGCGATAATGCGCGCGCCTTGCGCCTTCGCGCCATTGATGGCGGCGGCGGCGGCCTCGCTCACCTCAAACCATTCGCCGTGCATGCGGTGCTCGGCCACGTTTTCAGTCTTCACCGGCAGGAAGGTGCCCGCGCCCACATGCAGCGTGACATGGGTGCGGCGCACGCCGCGCGCGTCCAGCGCCGCGAACAGGCGGTCGGTGAAATGCAGCCCCGCCGTGGGCGCCGCTACCGATCCGGTCTTGTCGCGCGCGGCGTAGAGCGTCTGGTAATCGCTGCGATCCGCTTCATCGGCGGCGCGTTTGGAGGCGATGTAAGGCGGCAGGGGCGGCGCGCCGGCGGCGTCGATGGCGGCGTCGAGCGCTGCGCCCGCCCGGTCAAAGCTCAGCGCCGCCTCCCCGCCCTCGCCTTTCCAGCTCACTTCCGCGATGAGCCCGCCCGCAAAATCCAGCCGGTCGCCCACCCGCAGCCGCTTGGCCGGACGGGTGAAGGCGCGCCAGACATTGGCGCTGTCGCGGTGATGCAGATTGATCTCGATGCTCGCCGGTCCGCCCCCGCCATGGGGGCGCGCCGGGCGCAATCCGGTCAGGGCCGCGGGCAGGACCCGGGTGTCGTTGAACACCATCAGATCGCCCGGCTGCAGCAGCTCCGGCAAATCCAGCACGCCCCAGTCCTCCAGAGCGCCGCCCGCGCGCACATGCAGCAGGCGCGCACTATCGCGCGGCCGCGCCGGGCGCAGCGCGATGAGGTCATCGGGCAGATGGAAATCGAAATCGGAGAGTTTCATGGAGGCATCTACCCTCCCCGCCCGCCTGCCTGGAAGGAAAAATCACCGCACTCTTTTCCCTCCCCTTGATGGGGAGGGTGGGCCGGGGCGCAACCCCGGGCCGGGTGCGGTGATGGCGGAGCGCTTGGCTGTTTCAGGGTTCCCGCCTGACAATCAATTCCTGCCTTCCCGGACGCCCCGGCCATGAGCCAGGGCGAGCCGGGACCCATCCAGGATCGTTTGAGCCTTCGCGGCGGCGGCGCAGCCTGGTGGATGGGTCCCGGCGCTCCCTACGGTCGGCCGGGAAGGCAAGGTTGATGGTGTTAACAGCCTCGCGCCTTGATTTGGCGCGCAGCCGCCTTCAGCGCCCCCCTACTGCACCACAGCCTTGATGATCTGGCCCGGCGCGCGCGGCGGCTCGCCCTTGGGCAGGGCGTCGACATGCTCCATGCCGTCGGTGACCTCGCCCCAGACGGTGTATTGGCCGTCGAGATAGGGCACAGCGTCCAGGCAGATGAAGAACTGGCAGTCGGCCGAGTCAGGGTCCTGCGTGCGCGCCATGGACAGCGCCCCGCGCACATGGGGCGCGTCATTGAATTCGGCCGGGATTTTCTCGCCCGTGCCGCCGGTGCCGTTGCCGCGCGGGCATCCGCCCTGGGCCACGAACCCGTCGATCACCCGGTGAAAGGTCAGGCCGTCATAGAAGCCCTCCTCCACCAGAGCGGTGATGCGCGCCACATGCTTGGGCGCCAGATCATCGCGCAGGCGGATGACCACATCCCCGCCATCGAGGGTCAAAACCAGATTGCGTGCGTCGGCCAAGTCAGTCTCCAGTGCTTATTCAATGATGCGGACGGGCACGTCGATGGCGCAGACGTCCGGCAGGCGGTTATTGCGCAATTCAGCCGCCAGGGCTTCGAGATAGCGGGCGAAATCGGGGGTGTCGGTGTCCAGAACCTGGACGGCGGGGCGCTCGTCCCCGGGCAGATCGCTGGCGATGTGGAAGCCCATGATGAAGTCGGGCGAGAAGCCCGGCGTCTCGCCGACCGTGCCGACGCGGATGGCGCGCACCGCGTCCATGCCGGCGCGCACGCGGCCCCAGACGGTGTAGGTGGCGTTGAGATGCTCGGCCTCGCCGCGCACGATGTAGAACTGGGCGTTGGCCGAATTGGGATCATTGGTGCGCGCCATGGCGGCCGCGCCGTCGCAATGCAGAAGCCAGCTCTCGACCTTGCCGTCCTCGCGTACGAAGGCCTGGGCGGCGGGCAGCGTGCCGGCGGGGAAGCCGTTCCAGAAGCCGGCCTGGGCGCGGCTGCGGTTCTCGCGCGGATTGATCACGCGCTCCTGCAGCTCGGAGATGTTCAGCTCATCGGGCGAGCGCTGGATGGCGAATTCGGCGCGCAGCGGGGGCAGCTCAGACGTCGCGCCGGGATTGTCCGGCGCGCCGCCGCCCTGGGCCATGAAACCGTCAATGACGCGGTGGAACACCTTGAAATCAAAGTGGCCCGAACGCGCCAGCGTGCGGATGCGCTCGACATGGGCGGGCGCAAATTCCGGCGCCAACTCGACCCAGATCATACCGTGGCGGGTGCGGATGCGCAGGAGATTTTCCGGGTCCACCGTGCGCCAGGCGGCGTCGGGCGCAGCATCGATCACGTCCTGGGCTGAGCCGGCCTCGGCCACGATCGGGCCATCAGCCTCGGGCTGCGCGCCGGCCTGCGCGCTCTCCAGGGTTTGCGCGGCGGAATTGGCCTCGCTGGAGGCTTCGGCGCCGTTTTCGGCGCTATCGGCGCAGGCGGTGGCGGCGAACAAGGCGGCGCAAAGCGCGGCGGATGCGAAGAGACGGGTCATCGGGCGAATTTCTCCATCAGGCGTGTTTTGACCAGCGGCGGCACGAACGCATCGATATCGCCGCCCAGCCGGGCGATTTCCTTGACCAGGCGCGAGGCGATGGCCTGGTGGCGCGGATCGGCCATCAAAAACACCGTCTCGATGTCCGGATTGAGGCGCTGGTTCATGCCGACCATCTGGAACTCGTATTCGAAATCGGACACCGCGCGCAGGCCCCGGATGATGGAGCCGGCGCCCACCTCCATGGCGAAATGCATCAGCAGGCCCTGGAAGGGGCGCACCTCGATCACGGTGTCGCCAGCCACCGACTCAGCCAGCTCGCGCGCCATCTCGACGCGCTCGTCCAGACCGAACAGCGGCCCCTTGTCGAGATTGCGCGCCACCCCGATGACCAGCTTGTCATAGAGCTTCACCGCCCGGCCGATTATGTCGAGATGGCCGTTGGTCAGCGGATCGAACGTACCGGGATAGAGGGCCACGCGTTGTTTCATCAGGCCCCGGCCTCCTCAGGCGCGTCTTCCTGATCGCCATCCTCGCCGCTTTCGGCGACGCGGACAACCGAGACCACGGCCTCGCCCTCGCCCAGCCGGATCAGGCGCACGCCCTTGGTGGCGCGCCCGGCGATGCGCACATTGTCGACGGGGAAGCGGATCAGCTGGCCGCCATCGGTGACGGCCATCACGGTGTCGCCGCCGTCGACCGCGAAGCACCCGGCCAGCGGTTCGGGGAAGCGCTTGTCCTTGGTCCACACGCCCTGACCGCCGCGCCCCTGGGTGAAGTATTCGTAGGAGATGACGCGCTTGCCCATGCCTGAGGCGGCCACGATCAGCAGCATCTCCTCATTGGCGCGCAGCTCCATATAGCGCACGTCGCTCAGCGTGATCTCCTCGCCGGCCTCCTCGCCGTCGTCTGCGCCCTCGTCGAGCGCCTCATCGGCCTCGGCGCCGTCCAGCGCTTCATCGGCCTCGCTGCGCATTTCGGCGCGGCGGCGCTTGATATAGGCACGGGTCTCGGCGCGGCTGATCTCGATGCCGTTGAGGATCGCCATGGAAATCAGGCTGTCGCCCTTGCCCATGCGGATGCCGCGCACGCCGGTGGAATTGCGGCTGGCGAACACGCGCACATCGCCCACGGGGAAACGGATCGCCTTGCCCGACGCCGTGACCAGCAGCACGTCCTGGCCCTCGCGGCACAGGCGCACATCCAGGATGCGCGAGCCCTCCGCCTCCAGCTTCATGGCGATCTTGCCGTTGCGGTTGACCTGCACGAAGTCGGACAGCTTGTTGCGCCGCACCGTGCCTTCGGTGGTGGCGAACATGACGTCGTACTGGTCCCA
The DNA here is from genome assembly GCA_020832735.1 of Oceanicaulis sp. Classification (GTDB taxonomy): domain Bacteria; phylum Pseudomonadota; class Alphaproteobacteria; order Caulobacterales; family Maricaulaceae; genus Oceanicaulis. The sequence goes on along the minus strand of JAFIEB010000114.1, from coordinate 23,011 downwards.
GCTCTCCTCGTCCTCGGGCAGCGCCATCACCGACGTGATCCAGGCGCCTTCATTGAGCGAGGGCAGGAGATTGGTGAGGTATTTGCCCCGGCTGTTGGGCGCGCCCAGCGGCAGGCGCCAGGTCTTGGTCTTGTAGACCATGCCGTCAGAGCTGAAGAACAGGAGCGGCGCATGGGTGGAGGCCACGAACAGGGTGGCCACGAAATCCTCCTCCTTCATCGCCATGCCCGCCCGGCCGCGCCCGCCCCGGTTCTGGGCGCGGTAGGTGGACAGCGCCGTGCGCTTCACATAGCCGCCATGGGTCAGGGTCACGACCATGTCGTCGCGCGGGATCAGGTCCTCGTCCTCGATCTCCAGATCGCCCTCGGCGAACGCGGTGCGGCGCGGCACGCCGAACGTGTCGCGCACCGCGATCAGCTCGTCGCGGATGATCTCGCGGATGCGCACCGGGCTCTTGAGTATGTCCAGAAGGTCGGCGATCGCCACCGCCAGCTTTTCGGCCTCTTCGCTGATCTCGTCGCGGCCCAGCGCCGTCAGGCGGTTCAGGCGCAGATCCAGGATGGCTTTCGCCTGCTCCTCGGTCAGACGGATGGTCTCGTCTTCCAGAATGATCGAGCGCGGATCGGCCACCAGCGCCACCAGCGAGGCCACATCAGCCGCCGGCCAGGCGCGGTCGCGCAATTGCTCGCGCGCGGTGGCCGGGTCCGGCGCGGCCCGGATCAGGCGGATGATCTCGTCAATATTGGCCACCGCCACGGCCAGCCCGATCAGGATATGGGCGCGGTCGCGCGCCTTCTTCAGATCGAACTTGGCCCGGCGGGCGGCCACTTCCTTGCGGAACGCGATGAAGGTGTCCAGGAAGGTGCGCAGGCCCGCCTGCTGCGGCCGGCCGCCGATCAGCGCCAGCATGTTCACCCCGAAGCTCGACTGCAGCGGGCTCCAGCGGAACATCTGGTTCAGGATCACGTCGGCGTTGGCGTCCTTTTTCAGCTCCACCACGACGCGCATGCCCGAGCGGTCGGACTCGTCGCGCAGATCGGAGATGCCTTCGATGCGTTTGTCGCGCACCAGCTCGGCGATCTTCTCGATCATGGTGGCCTTGTTCACCTGGTAGGGGATCTCGTGAATGATGATCGCCTCGCGGTCCTTGCGCACCGTCTCGATGGAGGTCTTGCCGCGCACCAGAACCGAGCCGCGCCCTTCCATGAGCGCCTTGCGTGATCCCGACCGCCCGAGGATCTCGCCCCCGGTTGGAAAATCCGGCCCCGGCACGATGTCGAGCAGTTCGGTGTCGCTCAAGTCCGGGTTTTCCAGCAGCGCCAGCGTCGCGTTGACGATTTCGGTGAGATTGTGGGGCGGGATATTGGTGGCCATGCCCACCGCGATGCCGCCCGCGCCATTGACCAGCAGGTTGGGATATCGCGCAGGCAGGACGACCGGCTCATGCTCGCTGCCGTCATAATTGGGGCGGTAGTCGACCGTGTCCTTGTCGATATCGGCCAGCAGGGCCTCGGCCGGCTTGTCCATGCGGATTTCGGTGTAGCGCATCGCCGCGGGCGGATCGCCGTCCACCGAGCCGAAATTGCCCTGACCGTCCAGCAGCACCAGCCCCATGGAGAAATCCTGGGCCATGCGCGCCAGCGCGTCATACACCGCGGAGTCGCCGTGGGGATGGTATTTACCGATCACGTCGCCGACCACGCGGGCCGATTTGCGATAGGCCTTGTCGTTTGTGTAGCCCTGCTCGTGCATGGACCACAAAATGCGCCGGTGCACAGGCTTCAGCCCGTCGCGCGCGTCGGGAATGGCGCGGCTGACGATCACGCTCATGGCGTAATCGAGATAGCTGCGCTTCATCTCAGCTTCGATGGCGATGGTCTGGCCGGCCGCAGGGCCGGAGGGGCCCTCATGCATCGGTCCGTCGTGCATCGGCTCGTCAGGCGGGGTGTCGCTCAAGGTCGGTCTGTCCTGGCTGGCGGCGCGCGCGGCCCCTGATGGGCGCCCTGGCGCACGGCGTCAAAAACGGCGGGCAGGCCCGGACGCGGAATCACGCCGGAACCTTTACGCCTCTGTCTAGCAAGCCCTGACCGGCGCAGCAAACCTGCGCGGCGGTTGGGAGGCTGAAGGAAGCCCCCCGCCCCGCTTAAATCTCCAGCACCTCGGCGCCGTCTTCCTCACCGACGATCACCGTACGGGCCAGGCCAATGAACAGGCCGTGCTCCATCACGCCGGGGATGGCGGCCAGGCGCCGGGCGGCGGCTTCGGGATCAGGCAGCTCGCCGCAGGCGCAATCCAGGATGAAATGGCCACCATCGGTGACGAAGGGCTCCAGCCCGTCGCCGCGGCGGCGCAGGGCCACGTCGCAGCGCGGCGCGCCGGACGCGCGCAGGGCGTCGAACACCTTCTTGGCGGTGATGGTGAAGGCGAACGGGTCCACCTCCACCGGCAGGGGAAAGGCGCCCAGCATCTCCACCAGCTTGGTCTCGTCGACCACCACGATCATGCGGTCGGAGGCGTGGGCGATGATCTTCTCGCGGAGCAAGCACCCGCCCCCGCCCTTGATCAGGCGGAAGCGCCCGTCCACCTCGTCGGCGCCGTCAATGGTCAGATCAATGCGGCTGGCCTGATCGGCCGGCATCAGCGGCACGCCGGCGCCTTGCGCGGCGCGCTCGGTCATCGCCGAGGTCGGCACGCCGCGAATGCCGCTCAGCGCTCCGGTTTTCAGGGCCGCGCCCAGCTGCTCGATGAAGATCTCGGCCGTGGAGCCCGAGCCCAGGCCCAGGATCATGCCGCTCTCGACATACTCCAGCGCCGCCGCGGCGGCGTGCGCCTTCATCGCCGACGCGCTCACGCGTCCACCCCGCCCAGCAGGACGAATTTCAGCTCGGTGAATTCCTCCACCCCCCACTTGCCGCCCTCGCGGCCGATGCCGGACTCCTTCATGCCGCCGAACGGCGTGGCGGGCGAGCCGACCATGGGCGCGTTCACCCCGATCATGCCGAACTCCAGCGCCTCGGTCATGCGGTGCACCCGGCCCACATCGCGGGTGTAGAGATAGGCCGCCAGCCCGTAGCTAGTGTCATTGGCCAGCCGTATCATCTCGGCCTCGCCGGCGGCGCGGTAAACCGAGGCGACGGGTCCGAAAATCTCGCTGCCGGCCATGTCGAGCGAGAAGTCCGCGCCGCCCTCGATCAGGGTCGGGGCGAAGAAGGCGCCGCCCATCTTGGCCGCCAGTGACTGGCCGCCGGTGATGATCCTGGCGCCGCGTTCGCGCGCGTCCTCCACCAGCGCGGCCACGCGTGTGACCGCCTCATCATGGATCAGCGGGCCGATATCGCTGCGCTCGTCAAAGCCCGAGCCCACATTCAACTTCTCCACCCGGCGCTTGAGCGCCTTGAGCAGGGCGTCGGCGACACCCTCCTGGGCGATGATGCGGTTGGCCGACACGCAAGTCTGGCCCGCCGCGCGGAACTTGCTGGCCATCACCCCGTCGGCGGCGGCCTCCACATCGGCGTCGTCCATGATCAGGAAGGGCGCATTGCCGCCCAGCTCCAGCGAGACGCGTTTGACGCCCTCGGCGGCCTGGCGCATCAGCAATTTGCCCACCTCGGTGGAGCCGGTGAAGCCGATCATGCGCACCGCGTCCGCGCCGGTCATCACCGGGCCCAGCGCCTCGGCCTTGCCGTTGATCACGTTGAACACGCCCGCCGGAATGCCCGCACGCTTGGCGAGCTCCGCCAGCGCCAGCGCCGAGAGCGGGGTCTCGGGCGCGGGCTTGACCACCACCGTGCAGCCGGCCGCCAGCGCCGGGGCGCATTTGCGCGTGATCATGGCGGAGGGGAAATTCCACGGCGTGATGCAGGCCACCACGCCCACCGGCTGGCGCAGGGTCCAGCCGCGCGAGCCGGGAAACGGCGTGTGCATGGTCTCGCCGTGCAGGCGCATCGCCTCTTCAGCCGACCAGCTCACAAAGCCGGCGCCATAGATCACCTCGCCGCGCGCCTCTTTGAGCGGCTTGCCCATCTCGGCGGTGATGATGGCGCCCAGATCGGCCGAATGCTCCAGGATCAGGTCGTGCCAGCGGCGCACCAGGCGGGCGCGCTCATAGACCGAGGTGGTCTTCCAGGTCTGGAAGGCGCGGGCGGCGGCATCCACGGCGCGGTGCGCCCCGCCGGCGCCGACATCGGCCACCTTGGCCACCAGCGACCGGTCGGCCGGGCTGCGCACCTCGAAAAAGTCCGAGCTGTCCATCCAGCCGCCATCAATGAAAGACGCGGTCTTCAGGAGCGAGGGGTCGTTCAGGCGGTCCTTCAGGTCGGTCATGCTCACTCCTTGGCTTTGGTCTTTTTCGCCGTCATGGCGGCGCGGAAGCGCGCGGCCCATCCCGGCTTGGTTTCCTGGCGCGCGCGGGCCAGCCCGAGCGCATCGGCGGGCACGTCGCCCGTGATCACCGACCCCGATCCGGTCATCGCTCCGGCCCCGATCGTCACCGGCGCCACCAGAGACGCGTTCGATCCGATGAAGGCGCCCTCCCCGATCACCGTGCGGTGCTTGAAGAAGCCGTCATAATTGCAGGTGATGGTCCCGGCGCCGATATTGGCCTTCGCCCCCACATCGCTGTCTCCGATATACGCCAGATGGTTCGCCTTGGCTCCGGCGCCAAGGCGCGACTTCTTGACCTCGACGAAATTTCCCACCTTGGCGCCGGTCTCCAGCACCGCGCCGGGGCGCAGCCGGGCGTAGGGGCCGACCTCGCAGCCCTCGCCCACGCGCGCGCCCTCAAGATGGCTGAAGGCCCGGATCACCGCGCCCGAAGCGATCTCCACCCCCGGCGCGAACACCACATGGGGCTCCACGATCACGTCCGGGCCGATCCCGGTGTCGTGGCTGAAGAACACGGTGTCAGGCGCTCTCAGCGTCACCCCGGCGGCCATCGCCTCGCGCCGGCGCCGGGCCTGGAAGGCGGCTTCGGCGGCGGCCAGATCGATCCGGTCGTTCACGCCCAGCACCTCGGCGGCGTCCGCGCGCACCGTCCTGGCCGTCAGCCCGTCCGCGCGCGCCAGACCAACAATGTCGGTGAGATAGTATTCGCCCTTGGCGTTGTCATTAGTCAGGCGCGACAGCCAGTCCCACAGGCGCTCCGAGCGGCAGGCCATGACGCCCGAATTGCACAGGCGCACCGCGCGCTGGGCCACATTGGCGTCTTTCGCCTCCACAATGGCTTCGAGCACGCCCGGCGCCGATTCGATGAGGCGGCCATAGCCGCCCGGCTCGTCCGGCTCGAAGCCCAGCACCGCCACCGCGGCATCATCGAGCGCGGCGAACACCGCCTCCACCGTTTCAGGCCGGATCAGCGGGGTGTCGGCGTAGAGCACCGCCACATTGCCTTCAAACCCTTCAAGCGCGGCTTGCGCCTGGCGCACCGCATGCCCGGTGCCCAAAGGCGGGTCCTGCAGCACGGTCAGAGCGCCGGCGGCCTCGGCCCGCTCTCGCACAGCCGGGCTGTGTGCGCCCCAGACCGTCACGATGCGTTCAGCGCCCGCCGCGCGCGCCAGCTCCAGGCTCCAGTCGAGCATGGCGCGCCCGCCAACCGCGTGCAGCGGCTTGGCGAGGCTCGATTTCATGCGCGTGCCCTGACCGGCGGCGAGGATCACGGCGGCGCGGGGTCGGCGGGTCATCACGTCTCCTGTCCCCGGGTCTATCCCCGGTTCGGCGGCGCGCCAGCGCCTGAGCCGCCCTATAGCGCACCTGCGCAGGCTGTGCGACCACATCTCGGACGCATCACCGCCTGGCCGGGCGTTTTTGACAGATAGCCGGACGTTTTCACCGTGTAGACACGCGTTTTCACCGTGCAGACGGGTGTTATTGACAGATGGGCGGGTGGTTTGCGCGCCAGACTGGGCGACAGGTCCGCGACGCGAGGAGAGGCTTATCCATGCATGACCGCCAGGCGCTGGCTGGAGCCCGAATCGCATTCGACCTCGACGGCACGCTGGTCGACACCGCCCCGGATCTGGTGCGCGCGCTCAACGCCGCCATCGCCCCGGCCGGGCTTGATCCGGTCCCGCTGGACGATGTGCGCGCCATGGTCGGGCGCGGCGCGCGCGCCCTGATCGAACGCGCGTTTGACCGTGCCGGGCGCACCGCCCCGCCCGAGGACGAGCTTCAGGCCGCGCTTGAGCTGTTCCTGGCGGTCTATCGCGCTGGAATCGCCGAGCTTTCGCGGCCCTTCCCCGGCGTGGAGGCGGCGCTCGATGAGCTTGCAAGCGCAGGCGCGCGCCTGTCGGTGTGCACCAACAAGCCTGGCTGGCTGGCGGTCCCATTGTTACAGGAACTGGGTCTCGACGACCGCTTTGAACGCATTGTGGGGGCGGAGGACGCGCCGGCCAAAAAGCCCGATCCGGCCCATCTCCTGACCGCGCTCGGCGGCGGGCCGGTTGTAGCGGGCGATATTCTGGTGGGCGATTCCAGCGTCGACTTCGAGACCGCGCGCGCCGCAGGCGCCGGCATCATATTGTTTGAACTGGGCTATGACGAAAAACCGGTCCGCACGCTGGGCGCGGACCGGCTCTTCACATCATTTCAGGATCTGCCCGCGCTCGCCGCCGGGCTGATCGCCGGGCGTCAGGCGCTGCGGCGTTCCTGACCACGGTCATTGGCAGGCCGGGGCATGCCGTTGACCATGTTGGAGCGCACGTCGGTGCGCGCCGAGCGCATGGCCGGCATGAAGCCGGCTTCCTGCAGCTCGACAGAGACGTCGTAGCCGCGCTCTTTCCAGTAAGCTTCGATTCGTTCTTTCAGGCGCAAGGCGCCTTCGCGGGTGCAAAAATCATTGCTGGCCATGGGGAGTACCTCCTTGTCCGCGCGCCACCAGTATCGCGCGGCGGGTTCGTTGTTGGATCGGAAACGGCCTGATCAGAACTGCATCCTGCAGGCGCTGCACGGTCCTATAGGTGATATTTCTTCTTGACGGAAGTGTGACGAGGCCCTCGCGGTAAATTTTTTTATCCCGCGTGCGCCCCGCCTTCGCCTGCGCCCGGATGCTTGACCGTGCGCCGGGGCCGCCGTATACGACCTGCCTCTTTTCGGGCGGTTAGCTCAGCGGTAGAGCACTTCGTTCACACCGAAGGGGTCACTAGTTCGATCCTAGTACCGCCCACCACTACCCCCTCGCGGGGATATTTCACATGATTGTGATGGCCCGCCAGCCACGCCAGCGCCCGGTCCGGGCGATTGCGCGGCGCGTGCGCCGCCTGGCGATTCGCCTCCGGCCCGCGGCATTCTGCTCTTGCGAAGCGTTCTCAGAAGTGGCAGACAGACGGCGCTTCACGCCCGTCATCGATAAAGGACTGTGTCCCCATGTCTGCTCGCTACGCCCCGCCCGCCGCCATCCTGGCCGCCCTCGCCCTGGCCGCGTGCGGCCCCCAGCCTGACGAAGCGGGCGAGATCAACCTGTTCACGGCGCGCCATTACGCCTCCGACGCGGCGGTCTACGCCGCTTTCACCGAGGAAACCGGCATCCGGGTCAATGTGCTGGAAGCGCCCGCCGACCAGCTGATCGAGCGCATGCGCGCCGAAGGCGCCCGCTCCCAGGCCGATGTGGTCATCACGGTGGATGCAGGCCGGCTCTGGCGCGCCGACCAGGCCGGGCTGTTCCAGCCTGCCCCGGAACTGGCCGATGTGCTGGAGAGCGTCCCGGCCAATCTGCGCCATCCCGACGGGCACTGGTTCGGCTTCGCCAGCCGGGTGCGCGTCGTGGTGTACGCGCCCGACAGGGCCGATGGCTCACGGATCAATGACTTCCTCGACCTGGCTGATGATCACTGGCGCGGCCGGGTGTGCGCGCGCTCGTCAAACAATGTTTATAATCAATCTCTTCTGGCCGGACTGATTGACGCCGCGGGCCCCGAGCAGGCCGAAACCTGGGCTGCCGGCGTCGCCGCCAATCTGGCGCGTCCGCCCCAGGGCGGGGACACCGACCAGATCCGCGCGGTGGCCGCGGGCGAATGTGATGTGGCCATTGTGAATCACTACTATCTGGCGCGCCTGCAGCGCACGAGCGATCCGGCCGACCGCGCGGTCGCCGATGCGGTGGAGATGGCGTTTCCGAGCCTGGCCGGACGCGGCGCGCCGTTCAACGTGTCGGGCGCCGGCCTCGCCGCGAACGCGCCCAATCGTGACAACGCGCTGGCTTTCCTGACCTTTTTGTTGAGCGAGACCGGCCAGCGCCAGTTCGCCGAGCTGACCAACGAGTTCCCGGTGATCGCCGGCGCCGCCTATGACAATGAGGTGCTAGACAGCTATCCCGAGATCACGCCTGATCCGGTGAACGTGAATGTGCTGGGCGAGAACGCGGCTGCGGCCCAGCGCATCTTCGACCGTGTCGGATGGCCTTGAGTCCCGCCCTGCGCCAGTCCTATCCGGTCTGGCCCGCCCTCCTCGCAGCGATCGTCTGCGCCGCCCCGTTTGTTGCGGTGGCGGCGCTCGCCGTTTCCGGGGAGTGGACGGGCTATCTGACCCATTTATGGTCCACGCGCCTGCCCGGCTATCTCATTGTCACGCTTCAGGTCACCGCCATTTCCGGCGCGCTGGCGGCGGTGACGGGCGCGTGCCTGGCCTGGCTGGTGGCGCGCTATGAGTTCGCTGGTCGCGGCGTGTTCGAATGGCTGCTGGCGGTGCCGCTGGCGGTGCCCGCCTATGCGGCGGCCTATGGCTGGTACGACCTGACCCAGGCCGCCGGGCCGCTGGGCTTCCTGCCCACCGTGCGCGGACCGGCAGGGGCCGGGCTGGTGCTGGGCCTGACGCTGTATCCTTACGTCTATCTGCTGGCGCGCGAGGCGTTCTCCGGCCAGTCCTCCGACGCCTATGAGGCGGCGCGCACGCTCGGCGCGCGCCCGGGCGAGGCGTTTGTGCGCGCCGCCCTGCCGCTGGCGCGCCCGGCGATCGCCGCAGGACTGGCGCTGGTGGTGATGGAGACGCTGGCCGATTTCGGCGCGGTGGCCCATCTGGGCGCGCCGACCCTGACGGTCGGGCTGATCCGCGCCTGGGCGGGCGAAGGCGCCACGGCCGAGGCTGCGCGCCTGGCGCTGATGCTGGTGGCCTTCGCCTTCCTGATCTTCGCGCTGGAGCGCTCCCAGCGGGCGCGCGCGCGCCAGACCAACGCCTCGGGCCGGCGCAAGCCCGCGCGCCGGGTTGCGCTGAGCCCGCTGGCGGGGCTGGGTGCGGCGGCGCTGTGCCTGACCCCGGTGCTTTTAGGCATGGTGATCCCGCTGGCGCGCCTGGGCTACCGGGCGCTCAGCGCGCCGGTGACGCGCGATCTCGTCAGCGCCGCGCAGAACGCGGTGCTGCTGGCGGCCATCGCCGGGGTGCTGGCCGCCGGGCTCGGGCTGGCCGCCGCCTACGCCCTGCGCACGGGCACGCGCCACGGCGCCTTTGCCGCGCGCGCAGCGGGCCTGGGATACGCCGTGCCGGGCGCGGTGGCCGCGCTGGGCGTGCTGGCCATTCTGGGAGCGCTGCAGGGCGGGCTGGACGCGCTGTGGACCGGCCTGTTCGGCGGGGTCTTCCCGGTCATGCTGACCGGAGGGATCGCGGCGCTGATCTTCGCCTATCTCTCGCGCTTCGCAGCCGCCGCCATCGGACCGGCCGAAAGCGCATTGTCGCGCGTCACACCGACGCTGGATGCGGCCGCGCGCACGCTGGGCGCAAACGGGCGCGAGACCGCCTGGCGGGTGCACCGGCCGCTGATCGCGCGCGGCGCGCTGCTCGCCGCCCTTCTGGTTTTCGTCGAAGTGCTTAAAGAACTGCCTGCCACCATGATCCTGAGACCGTTCAACTTCGACACCCTGGCCGTGATCGCGCACAATTACGCCTCTGACGAGCGTCTGGGCGAGGCGGCCCTGCCCGCCTTGCTGATCGTGCTGGCCGCCTTGCCGGCGATGATCTGGATCGCCCGGCGCATCGTGCGAGCGGAGGGGGCGACATGATCCTGGACGACCGAGTTCTGGACGTGCGCGGCGCCACCGTGCGCTACGCCCCGGGCCGGCCGGCGGTGGACGGGGCGGATCTGCGCCTGACCTGCGGACGGGTGACCGCGCTGCTGGGGCCGTCCGGGTCAGGCAAATCCTCGCTCCTGCGCGCCATCGCCGGGCTGGAGAAGCTCGACGGCGGCGAGATCCGCTTTGAAAACAGGATCTGGAGCGGACCGGGCCGCCACCTGGCGCCCGAACAGCGCCGCTGCGGCGTGGTGTTTCAGGATTACGCCCTGTTTCCCCACCTCAGCGCGCTCGACAATACCGCCTTCGGCCTGCGCGGCGGTCAGCGCGCCGAGCGGCGCGCGCGAGCCCTGGCGCGCCTTGAGGCCATGGAGCTGGGCGCGCGCGCCCACGCCTTCCCCCACCAGCTTTCCGGCGGCGAACAGCAGCGCGTGGCGCTGGCGCGCGCCCTGGCGCCGGACCCTGACGTGATGCTGCTGGACGAGCCCTTCTCCGGCCTCGACCGGCGCCTGCGCGGGGATTTGCGCGAGACCACCGCCCGGGCCCTGCGCGACAGCGACGCGGCCACCTTGCTGGTCACCCACGACGCTGAAGAAGCGCTGGCGCTTGCCGACACCATCGCGCTGATGAGCCAAGGCCGCATCATCCAGACCGGCGCGCCCGACGCGGTGTATCTGCGCCCGGCCTCGCTGACCGCGGCGCGGCTCCTGGGCGAGGTGGAGGCGTTCGAGGCGCGCGTGACCGGCGCCGCCGCGTCCACCCCGCTGGGCGAGGCGCCCGCCTCCGGATTTGAAGAGGGCGCGCGTGTATGCGTGCTGGCTCGCCCCGAAGCGATCCGTATCCGCCGCGCCGATGCTGAAGGCGCGCTGGCCCAGATCGCCGCCCGGCGCCCCGGTTCCGGCCAACAGCGCTTGGTCTGCACCCTTGAGGACGGCCGCGCCGTCAGCGTGCGCACCGCCCTGACCGCACCGCACCGCCCCGGCGACGCGGTGCGCCTGTCGCTCGATCCGGACAATATCCATGTGATCCCGGCCGAAGCAGGCTGACAGCGAGATTGAAGGCCGATGCATCGCGCGCTACGCCATGACTGAACCCCTGTGACCCGCATCACGCCAAGGTCTGCGCCATGACCCTCGCCCTGGAGCCCGCCCCCGCGCCGCGCGGCCCGATCGCCCGTCTGGTGGAGAGCGCCGCCTTCCGTCACACCATCACCACGCTGATCCTGATCAACGCGGCCATTCTCGGCCTGATGACCTATGACCTGCCCGCTGGCGCCATGACCGCGCTGGACTGGGCCGACCGGGCCATTATCGGCGTGTTCGTGGTGGAGATCGTGCTCAAGCTGATCGTCCAGCGGCACAATTTCTTCCGCTCGGGCTGGAACTGGTTCGACTTCACCGTCGTGGCGCTGTCGCTGGTCCCGGACGCGGGCCCGTTCACCGTGCTGCGCGCGCTGCGGGTGCTGCGCCTGTTCCGCCTGTTCTCGGTGGTGCCCGAGATGCGCCGCGTGGTCGAGGCCCTGGGCAAGGCGATCCCGGGCATGGGCGCGATCCTGCTGGTGCTTTGCGTGATCTTCTATGTCGGCGCGGTGATGGGCGCCAAGCTGTTCGCCGGGACGCATCCTGAATTCTTCGCCAATCTGGGCGCCTCGGCCTTCACCCTGTTCCAGGTGATGACGCTGGAGAGCTGGTCGATGGGCGTGGCCCGGCCGGTGATCGCCGAACACCCCTACGCTTGGGTGTTCTTTGTCGGCTTCATCGTGCTGACCAGTTTTGCGGTGCTGAACCTGTTCATCGCAGTGATCGTGGACTCCATGCAGTCCAAGCATTTCGCCGCCGAGGACGAGCGCCAGCAGGCCGCCCATGACGAGCGCTCCCAGCTGCTGACGGAGCTGCGCGCCCTGCGCGCGGAAGTCTCCGAGCTGCGCACCGAGCTGAAAGCTCAGCCGCCCGAGCCGGGCAGCATGGATTCAAAGCGTTCCGACAAGGACGCGTAATAGGCCGCCAGGCGTTCGTCGCGCTCGCTGCGCCGGCGCGGTTCGGGCGCGCTCAGCGGCGCGGCCCGCACCCCCTGATGGGCTTCGATCATGAAGCGGCGCCAAATCTCGGCGGGCAGCTGGCCCCCGGTCACGCCGTTCATGGGCGTATCATCGTCATTACCCACCCACACCCCGGCGGTGAGATGAGCGGTATAGCCCACAAACCAGGCGTCTCGGCTGTTCTGGCTGGTGCCCGTCTTGCCCGCCGCGCGATGGCCGGGAATGCGCGCGCGCGTGCCGGTGCCGTCCACGATCACGCTCTGCAACAGCGTGCTCATCCAGCGCGCATGCTCGACCGAGATCACCGCCTCGCCCTGATCGGGATCGGGCGTCTGCCAGATCAGCTCGCCGCGGGCGCTGCGTATCTCGCGAACCAGATAGGGCTCGATCCGGCGCCCGTCGCGGGCGAACACTGCGTAGGCGCCGGTCAGCTCCAGCAGGCGCACCTCGCCCGAGCCCAATGTCACGGCCGGCACAGGATTGAGCGGCGTGGCTACGCCCAGGCGCCCGGCCATGGCCGTGACATTGGCCAGCCCGGCGCGCATGCCCGCCTGGGCCGCCACGGTGTTGATCGAGCGCTTGAGCGCGTCAGCCAGCGTGATGCGCCCGCGAAACCCGCCGCCGAAATTGCCCGGGCTCCAGCCCTCGATGTCGATGGCGCGGTCCTCGAATGTGGTGGCCGGGCTCATGCCCGCCTCGAAGGCGGCGGCGAACACGATGGGCTTGAAGGCCGATCCGGGCTGGCGGCGCGCCTGTATGGCGCGGTTGAACTGGCTTTCGCGGTAGTCGCGCCCGCCTACCATGGCGCGCACCGCCCCGTCCGGCGCCAGGGCCGTCAGCGCCCCCTCGCCCGCGCGGCGCGCCTCGCCCTGCTCGTCCAGCACCGTGTTGAGCGCATTCTGGGCGGCGCGCTGCAGGTCCGGATCAATCGTGGTGATCACCACCAGATCGGGCGCGACGCTCTCATCGCCCAGAATGCGCCGGGCTTCGGCGTGAGCGGCGTCGAACACATGGCCCCAGCCCTGCGCCTCTTCGGGCACGATCAGCCCCTCGGCCAGCTCGGCCGGGATCGAGGCGGCGGTCAGATACGCGATGGGATCGATAAAGCCCTCATCGAGCATGGCCGAGAGCACGCGGCGCGCGCGCTCCAGCGCCGCCTCCATGTTCTCGGTCGGCGCCAGGCGCGTGGGCGCCTTGGGCAGGGCGGCCAGCAGCGCCGATTCCTGCAAGGACAGCTCTGACGCGGTGGTGTTGAAATAACGCCGCGCCGCGGCCTCCACGCCATAGGCCTGTTCGCCCAGATAGACGCGGTTGAGATAGAGCTCGAGAATCTCCTGCTTGCTCAGCACGCGCTCCAGCGCGAAGGCCAGGCGAATCTCCTGAATCTTGCGGCGCAGGCTGCGCTCGGGCGTCAGCACCAGATTCTTCACCAGCTGCATGGTCAGGGTGGACCCGCCCTGCACCGTGCGCCCGGCGCGCAGATTGACCCAGAAGGCCCGCATCAGGCCGCGCCGGTCGACCCCGTCATGCTCGAAAAAGCGGCGGTCCTCGATGGCCAGGAAGGCCTGGGGCAGATGAGGCGGCATTTCCTCCAGAGTCACCCGCCGGCCATAGAGCGGCCCGCGCACGCCCAGCACCGCGCCGTCATCGGCCAAGACGGTGACTGACGGCTCCATGCGCACGTCCCATAGCGCCTCGGCGCGGGTCGGCAGCTCGGGCAGATCATGAAACGCCCAGCGCCATGCCAGGGCGCCTGCAATCGCGCCCGCCGCGATCAGGACCAGCAGCACCCCGGCCGCCATCATCGGCCAGGCGCGGCGCAGGCGCACGCCGGCAGGTTCAGTCTCGTCAGCCCGGAAAGTGATGGCGCGCTCCTTGTCGTTCGTGTCCGGCCCCCGGGGCACGGCCAACATGCACTGGCGCGCTGTTTTCAGCGCCCCATAGCGGCTAAATTCGGGCGATGACCGCCAATGCACCCTTTTACGAAACCAAGACGCTCGCGCAAATGACGCGCAGCGAGTGGGAATCGCTGTGCGACGGCTGCGGGCGCTGCTGCGCCGTGCTGCTGGAGGATGAGGACGGGGCGGTCTGGCGCACACGCCTGGCCTGCCAGCTCCTGGACCTCAAGACCGTGCGCTGTAGTGACTACGCCAACCGCCATGCGCGCGTTCCCGGCTGTGTGAAGCTGACGCCCGATTCCATCGGCCAGCTCGGCTGGATGCCCGACACCTGCGCCTACCGTCTGCTGGCTGAAGGGCGCCCCCTGCCCGACTGGCACCCCTTGCGCACCGGCGACCCGGACAGCGTCATCACCGCCGGGATCAGCGTCAAAGGCGCATTGATCAGCGAAACCCTGGTCGATGAAGACGACCAGCAGGACTATGTTACAGGGCGGGTGTTGTGAGGCCCGCCCCTAATAAGCCGCCTCTTCAAAAATCGCATCCAGCTTGCCGCCCCAGGCGCCGTGATAGCGCTCGAGCAGTCGTTCGGCGGGACTGATTCCGGTGCGGGCGATTTCGTCGAGATCGTCGAGGAAGAGGGCCTCGTTCTCGCCGTGGGCGTTGAGGCGGGCGCGTGCTTTCAGGCCTGAGCGGGCGATGGCCAGCACGGCCTTGGCCACGGCCTGCAGGGTGCGGGTGCGGAAGGGGGTCTTGAGCGCAAAGCGCGCCGCGCCGATGCGCAGGCAGGCGCGCTCCTCACGCGTCCAGTCGCGCACATAGTCCCAGGCCGCGTCCAGCGCCGCGTCATCATAGAGAAGCCCGACCCAGAAGGCCGGCAGGGCGCACAGATTGCTCCACGGCCCGCCATCGGCGCCGCGCTGTTCCAGGAAGGTTTTCAGGCGCACTTCAGGGAACAGGGTGGAGAGATGATCCTCCCAGTCGCTGATCACCGGGACGACGCCCGGCAGTGCGGGCAATTTGCCTTGAAGGAAATCGCGGAAGGACTGGCCCGAGGCGTCGAGATAGCGGCCCTCGCGCTTGACGAAATACATCGGCGCGTCGAGCGCCCAGTCCACATATTGCTCATAGCCGAACCCCTCATCGAAGGCGAAGGGCAGCATGCCGGTGCGGTTGGAATCCACATCGGTCCAGACATGGGCGCGGTAGGACAGATAGCCGTTCGGGCGCCCGTCAGCGAAGGGCGAATTGGCGAACAGGGCGGTGGCCAGCGGCTGCAGCGCCAGCGAGACGCGCATCTTCTTGACCATGTCCGCTTCGCTGGAGAAATCCAGATTGGTCTGGACGGTGCACGAGCGGAACATCATCTGATGGCCGAGCCCGCCGACTTTCGGCATGTAGTCGCGCATGATCTGGTAGCGCGCCTTGGGCATCATCGGGGTGTCGGCCAGCGCCCAGACCGGCGAGAAGCCCAGGCCCAGGAAGCCCGCCCCGATCTCGTCTGCGACCTCGCGCACCTCGCGCAAATGCCCGTTCACCTCGCGGCAGGTCTCGTGCAGGTTTTCCAGCGGCGCGCCCGACAGTTCAAACTGCCCGCCCGGCTCCAGCGTGATGGAGCCGTCCTGGCGCTTCAGGGCCACCGTCTTGCCATCCTCGACAATGGGCTCCCAGCCAAAGCGGGCGAGGCCTTCGAGCATTTTGCGCACGCTGGCGCCGCCGCCGTCATAGGGCAGAGGCAGATTGGCGCCGCGGATGAAGCCGAATTTCTCGTGCTCGGTGCCGATGCGCCAGCGCTCACGCGGCTTCTCGCCGGCGGCCGAGTGGGCGATCAGCTGCGCCTTGCTCTCTATGGGATCGCCCTCGCCGCCGGAATTATAGGTTCCGCTCATCCGTGTGCGCCTCCGGCCCGCCATGCGTGGTGGCCGCACAGTTAGGGGGGCGAAGCCGCTGCGGCAAGGGCGGAATGTGACGACCGTTCACGTTGGCGCGAGCACTCAGCTCCAGTCGCCCAGCACGGCCTGCCACAGGGCGAGAGCCGCAGCCGCAGCCGTGTCGGCGCGCAGAATGCGCGGACCCAGACTCACCGCCAGCACGCCGGGCAGCGCCCGCAACCGCTCACGCTCCTCCGGCGCAAACCCGCCTTCAGGACCGATCAGGATGGCCCAGGGTTGTTCGGGGTCACCCCCCTCTTCCCTCACCCCCATCAGCGCCTCCAGCATCGGGACGCCCCCCGTCTCGTCGCAGAAGATCAGGCACCGGCCTTCCGGCCAGGCGTCCAGCAGCGCGTCGAGGCGCACCGGATCGCCGATCACAGGCACGTCCAGGCGTTCGGTCTGTTCGGCGGCTTCGCGGGCGAGCGCCGACAGACGCTCTGCGCGCACGCGCTCGGCATTGGTGCGCCGTGTCAGCACAGGTATGATGGCGCGCGCGCCAAGCTCTGTGGCTTTTTCCACGATGAAGTCGGTGCGCGCCTTTTTTACCGGCGCGAAATACAGGGTGAGAGGCGGCGGGACGGCCTGATCGCGCAGGCGTTCGGCCAGCTCCAGACGCGCCTCGCGCTTGGCCGCAGAGGCCAGCACCGCGCGCCACTCGCCATCGCGCCCGTTGAACACCCGCACGCCGTCGCCCGGCTGGCGGCGCATGACCGACACCAGATAATGGGCCTGATCGCGCTCCAGGATCAGCTCGCCGCCCTCGCTCAAGGGCGCATCAACAAACAGGCGCGGATCAGTGTTCATGGCCCCGAGCATGTATCGGCCCGCGCGCGCTGCGGCAAGGCGCGCTTTGCCGGGCGCAGGGCGGCGCGGTATGGTCGGTTCATGACCCTCAACCCGGACCGCCCCGTGCCTGATTCCCAGCCAAGGAGCTGGGTGGACCGCGCGCCCGGCTTCGCGCGGCCCTATCTGCGCCTGGCGCGCTATGACCGCCCGGCCGGGTTCTGGCTCTTGGCGATCCCGTGCTGGTTCGGACTGGCGGCGGCGCGCCTCGAGACCGGGCTGGGCTGGGACGATCTGCGCCTGGCCTTGCTGTTCGCCATCGGCGCGGTGGCCATGCGCGGAGCGGGCTGCACCTGGAATGACATGATCGACCGCGACCTGGACGCCCGGGTGGCGCGCACCGCCGACCGGCCGCTGGCGGCGGGCACGATCACCCTGCGCCAGGCCCAGATTTTCCTCGGCGCCCAACTGTTTGTGGGCCTGATCGTGCTGGTCATGCTGCCCGTCCCGGCGATCCTGACCGCATTGGTGGCGGTAGCGCTGGTGGCGGCCTATCCGTTCATGAAGCGCTTCACCTGGTGGCCGCAGGCCTGGCTGGGCCTCACCTTCAACTGGGGCGTGCTGGTGGCCGGCGCCGCGGCGGGGGCGATGTTCAGCCCGGCCATACTGTTCCTCTACGCCTCGGCGGTGGTCTGGACGCTGGGCTATGACACCATCTACGCCTGCCAGGACAAGGAGGATGACGCGCTCGCCGGCGTCAAATCCTCCGCCCTGCGCCTGGGCGCCCGGGTACGGCCTTTCGTGCTGGGCTGCTATATCGCCGCGGCGGCGCTGGCGCTGGCGGCGGGCCTGTCAGGCGGGGCCGGGCTGGGCTTCGCGCTGGGTTTTGCGATCTACGCCGCGCACCTGTTCCACATCGCCCAGAGCTTCGATCCCGACAGCCCCGGCGATTGCCTGGTCCGGTTCAAGGCCAGCATCCATACCGGCCTTCTGCTGACCGGCGCCTTCCTGCTCGGCGGGCTTTGAGCGCCCGCTAGTTGCAGACGCTGGCTTCAGGCTCGATGGCGCAGATTTCCTCCCCCGCCCAGCGGGCAAGGTCGCGCGCCGCCTCGCGCGAGGCGTGCGAGAACGCGTCCACAATGGAGCCCTGACGATGGGCGCTGGCGCGCACTTCGCGGGTGAACACCCGGCGCCCCGCCAATTCGCGCTCGGCCCGGTCGATCAGGCGCGCACGCACCGTCACCCGCACCAGCGGGGCGGCGCCGTCGCCCTGGTCATACACCGCCTCGAACCGGCGAAGCTCCGCGTCCAGGCGGTAGCGCGCCCCGACCCCGTCCTCGGGCCGCACCGGAGACAGATGGGGCGCTACGGCATGGAAGGCGTCTTCCAGCACGCCCTGAAACAGGGCCGGCGCCGGCGCCGCCCAGCCCGCGCCCGCCATGTAGGCGATGGCGCCGCCGCGCTCGAGCGCGATCTTGTCGTTGGACAGGGCGCGCGGCGCATCCACGCGCTCCAGGCTGATCGGGATCGCAGAGCGGCGCGGCTCGCCGCCTGCGGTCAGATCCGCCGGGTCCAGCCGGTACAGGGTGCGCGGCTGGGTTTCGGGCAGAAGCGAGATGCACCCGCCCAGGCTCACAGCCGCCGCCAGGACAGCCGCAGCGCACGCCCGGCGCGACAGGGTCAGAACGCTCATCGCGGCACCTCCACTTCCTCGCCGGCCGAGCGGGCGGCGAACGCCGTCGGGTCTTCTTCCAGATCCAGCATGATACGCTCCATAGCCGCCAGCGCGCCGCGCAGATCGCGCAATGCCGCGGTCAGCTGGGCCAGGCCCTCTTCGGTGAACTGCTCCAGGCCCGGGCGCATGGCCGACAGCATGGCGTAGGTTTCCTGGGACGCCCGGTCGACCTCGATAGAGGCCGCCGACACATCCGCAACCATCGGGCTGACTTCATCGGTCAGGAAGATTTCAGCCGTGCGCCCGAACTGCTCGATGCCGACGGCGGCGTCGGACACGTCGCGTGCGGCCTGGTCCAGGCTGCGCGCCGCTGTGCGCACCTCGTCGAGCAGGCCGTCGTCTTCGGCGAACCGCCCTGTGATGGTTTCGATATTGCGCAAGGTGCGCGAGAAGGAAGCAATATTCTCATCGGTCAGCAGCGCCGACACCCGGGCGAAGGCGAGCTGGGAGCTTTCCAGCAGGGTCTCGCCCCCGGATATGAGATCATCAAGCTGGGTCTGGCGCGCATGGATGCGCGGCGCCCGGTCGCCGAACCGGCTCTCCAGCCGCGCAGCATCAGACGAACCGCCGGAAATCTGGATCAGCGACAGGCCGGTCAGGCCCTGCGGTTCAAGCTGGGCGGTTGAATCCACCTTTACCGGCGTGGTCGCATCCACCCGGATGCGCGCGATCACCTGGGTGGTGTCCTCCGGGTTCAGGCCCAGCTCGGTCACCTCGCCGACCTGGATGCCGTTGAAGCGCACCTCGGACGCCACGCGCAGGCCCCGCACGGGGCCGTCGAACAGCACGTCGAACTCGCTGTATTCCCGGTCGAACGCGATCTGCGACAGCCAGAGCGCGAAGAACCCGCCCGCCAGCGTGAGGAAGACGACGAAGAAGCCGACCAGTGTGTGATGGGCTTTTGTTTCCATGTATCCGTCCGCCTGTTTCCGCCCCTGTTATCGGCCCTGTTACCGGCCCGCTGCGCCCTGACGCAGGGCCGCGCGGCCGCGCGGCCCGCCGAAATATTCCTGTATCCACGCATGCGGGTTTTGCGTCAGCTGCGCCAGCGGCGCATTGGCGATCACCTTTTTCTCCGCAATCACCGCCACGCGGTCGCAAATCGCATGCAGGGTATCAAGATCATGCGTGATCATCACTACCGTCAGGCCCAATGACTGCGATAATTCCCCGATCAGTGTGTCGAATTTACCCGCTGCGATAGGATCGAGGCCCGCCGTGGGCTCGTCCAGGAACAGGATATCGGGGTCCAGCGCCAGCGCGCGGGCCAGCGCGGCGCGCTTGCGCATGCCGCCCGAGAGCTCTGACGGCAGCTTGCCCGACGCCTCCGGTCCCAGCCCGGCCAGCGCGATCCTGAGATCGGCCAGCTCCTCCATCAGCGCCTTGCTCATGGACAGATGCTCGCGCATCGGCGCCATCACGTTCTCACGCACGCTCAGGGCGGAAAACAGGGCGCCGTACTGGAACAACACGCCCCAGCGCCGTTCAAGCAATGCGCGCTGGCGCGCCGTCAGCCGCGAGCGGTCCCGTCCCTCGATCAGGATCTCGCCCCCCGCCGGCCGCAACAGGCCGATGATGGAGTTGAGCAGAACCGACTTGCCTGAACCCGAACCGCCGACAATGCCCAGCACCTCGCCGCGGAACACCTCCAGATCGAGCCCGTCATGGACCACGTGCGATCCGAACTGGGTGCGCAGCCCGCGCACTTCGATAATGAGGTCCCCGCTCATATCCCCAGCTCCAGATAGATCATGGCGAAGAGCGCATCGATCAGGATCACCGCAAAGATCGCCTGCACCACGGCGGTGGTCACGCTCGAGCCCAGGCTCTCCACATCCCCGCCCACGCGCAGGCCGTGGCGGCAGCCGATGATCGCGATCACCAGGCCGAACACCGGCGCCTTGGACAGGCCGACCATCAGATGGTCCAGCGGGACGGTGTCCTGAAGGCGCACGATGAAGAAGCTCGGCGAGATGCCCTGCGCGCCCCAGCTGACCATCATGCCGCCGAAAATGCCGCTGAGCATGGCCGCCAGCGTCAGCAGGGGCGTCATGATCACGCAGGCGAACACCCGCGGCAGCACCAGCACCTCATAGGGGTCCAGCCCCATCACCTTCATGGCGTCGACTTCCTGCTGCATCTTCATCGAGCCGATGGAGGCGGTGAAAGCCGAGGCCGAGCGGCCCGCCAGGAGGATGGCGGTGATCAGGACGGCGAATTCGCGCAGCACCGCAATGCCGACCAGCTCCACGGTGAAGACCGAGAAACCGATGAAGTCCAGCAGGTTGGCGCCCATATAGGCGACAACCGCCCCGATGAAAAAGGACAGGACCGCAATGATGGGCAGGGCGTTCACGCCCACCGATTCCATCAGCGAGATGGTGGAGGTCACCCGCCAGCGGGCCGGCAGCAGGGCCACCGCCGCCCCCGTCGTCACGGTGCGGCCCAGGAAGGCGAAACTGTCCAGGGTCTCGGCCCACACCCCCTCGACGCTCCGCCCGATCCGGGCCAGCACGCCGGTGATGGATCGGTCGATATCCGCTTCGGGCTCGCACGCGACCATGCGCGCGCGAATGTCCACGATCAAACGGGTGGCCGTGGGGTGCTCGCCGATAATGCCGGGATGGGCGCCGTCAGCGCCGCCGCCTGTCAGCATGCGGCCGAGAAGATAGGCGCCGGCCGTATCGATTCGCCCGATCCGCGACACGTCGATGACCAGGCTGCCGGGCGCCGCCTCGCGCTCCAGACGCCGCAGCTGGGCGTCGAGCGGAGCGATGGTGTCCACAATCCAGTCGCCGTGCGGCTCAAGGATGAGCCGCCCGTCCTCCTGGCGTGTGGACAGGCTGGCGCTGTCCCGATGGAGCAAATCAGCCGTCATGTCCCCGCCTGGCGCCTTTCCCCCTTGCCGGTGCAACCCTCGACACGGGATGCGGCGTCATTATGGCCCGCTTCGCCTCCGTTTAGCGAGAGCCAGCGCGCAGATCATCCCCGCCAGCGCCGGCGCGGCCATCACTGCGAACCCGCCCGCGCCGAAAGCGGCATAGGCGAAACCGGAGGCGAAACTGGCCGCCGCCAGCACCAGCCCGCCCGACAGGGCCGAGTTGACAGCCTGGGCGGTCGCCGCGAACCGGTCGGGCACCTGATCTGAGGCATAACGCAGGAAGCCGAGATACGTTGCACCAAAGCTCAGCGCGTGAAGGCCTTGTAAGGCAAACAGCGCCGCCAGCGGCGGCGACAGGGACAACAACCCCCAGCGCACAATCGCTGCGCCGCCGCCCAGGGCCATCAGCATGGCGGGGGAAAACCGCGCCATATAGCGCGCCGAGAGGGTGAAGAAGACGATCTCGGCGGCCACGCCCGTCGCCCACAGCGCCCCGATCCAGGCCGGGGCGATGCCCTGCGCCTTCCAGGCAACCGCCGAAAATGTATAGTAGAATCCGTGCCCGCCCTGGATCAGCGCCGACGCCGCAAACGCCATCGGCATGCCGCCCGCCAGCAGCGCGGCGCGCACGCCGGGGCGCGGGACCCCTTTGGGCGGGGCCGGCGCGCGGCGCCCCTCCGGCAGCCAGAACGAGGCCAGCACCGCCAGGCCCGCCCCACCCAAAGTCCAGTACAGCGCCGCCTCTCCGCCCAGCAGCGAGATCAGCGCGCCGCAGCCCACATTGCCAAGGATGAACGCCGCCGATCCGATGGCGCGCGGCGGACCAAAGGCGAAGCGGCGCCGGCGCGATTCGCCCATGGCGAACGCATCGATGATCGGGTTGATGCCGGTATAGGCGCCGCCCGCCAGCCCCGCCAGCGCGACGATAAGCCAGGGTTCATGGGCGGGGATATGCGCCAGAAAGATCAGGAGGGCCGCAATCGAGAACGCCGCCACCGCCATGCGCCGGCGCGGCGCCCGGTCGGCCAGATACGCCCCCAGCGGCGCCGCCAGCACCCGCCCCGCCATGGCCGCCGCCCCTGCAGCGCCAATCATTTCAGGGCTCAGGCCCCGCGCCTCGAACCAGACCGGCATGTAAGGCAGATAGGCGCCAAAGCCGATATAGAAGGCGCTGTAGAACAACGCAAAACGCGCCGGGCGCGGCAGGGGGAAAAGGCGCGGGATCATGGCCAAAGGCTCTAGCGCGGCGCGGGGAAGAGCGAAAGCCGCGAGCGCCTTCTCAGGTCATCGAGCGGGAGGGGGGCCAGACGTGCCCGTTTGTCCGGCGGATCGCGGAAAACGTGAGGCGGGGCGAAGTGAGGTCGGTGGCCTGGTTGAAATCCGAACCGGGTTTGCGATCAATACAGTTGGCTATGGGCACACTATTGGGAAAATTATTAGTGACATACGCGCAGAGCGCGATACGTTTGTGTTCGAACGGATGGAAGCTGGGCAGGCCGGAAGCTGAGCGGAGGGCGCTGGCCTTGCTCAAGGAGCGTGAATTCAGCGCGAAGGCTTTTGGCGTGAGTGAGAACGGGACGTGCCGGAACAACGCTCAGGCCTTTCGGCCTCTAGGGTCGAAACCCAATCAGCCTATTGATGGGCGTGTGCAAATCATGATTCCAACGGCTTGAGGCTGTTGGAGGATGGTGTATGGCGCGCCTGTTTTGGCTGAGTGATGCCCAATGGGCGCTGATTGAACCGCATATTC
>JAFIEB010000106.1 GCA_020832735.1 Oceanicaulis sp. | reverse complement strand
AAATCCACCCCCCCCCCCCCCACGCCTCCCATGCCCGCGGGTTTGCCCCCGGGGGCCTTTTCACACGCGCATCATTCCCGCTTCGCCAGACCCGCCAGCGGCTTGTTCCGGTAACATGGTGCAACAATCGTTTAATTGCTCTGGCCCGGCTCCTGCATAGACTGCAGCCTTAGAAGAGGGGCGCCGCGCGCCGTCTTTTCACGCGTGGGGGCGCGTGACACGTGCGGCGAAAGCTGAATGACAGAGCTGGATTCATGATGGAACGCACCACACTGGCTGCTGCGGCGGTCTGCGCAGGAATCGGCCTGCATACCGGCGCCCGGGTGCGCATGGTGATGAAGCCCGCAGCGGTGGGCTCTGGCATCGTGTTCGACCGCACCGATCTTGAACTGTCCGACACCCGCGTGCCGGCGCGGCGCGAATTTGTGCGCTCGACCGATCTGGGCACCACGCTGATCAACGATGCCGGCGCCTCGGTGGCGACGGTGGAGCATCTCATGGCCGCCCTGGCGGGGCTCGGCGTGGACGACGTGCTGATCGAGCTGGATGGTCCCGAAGCGCCGGCCATGGACGGCTCGTCCGCGCCGTTTGTGGAGCTGATGCTCCATGCCGGGCTGAAGACCAGCGCCGCCCCGCGCCGCGCCATTCAGGTGCTGCGCCCGATCTCGGTGAGTGACGGCGCGCGCCAGGCCGAATTCCTGCCCGCGCTGAAACAGGCCATCGATATCGAGATCGATTTCTCCGATCCCGCCATCGGCCGGCAGAGCTTTGCCTTCGAGGTCACGCGCGAGAACTTCCGCACCCTCGTGGCGCCCGCGCGCACGTTCGGCTTCCGCCGCGATCTGGGCGCGCTTTTGAGCGCGGGCCTGGCCCGCGGCAGCTCGCTGGACAATTCGGTGGTGCTCGCCGAAACCGGGGTGGAGAACCCTGAAGGCCTGCGCTTCGCCGACGAGTTCGTACGCCACAAGGCGCTGGACGCGCTGGGCGATCTGTATCTGGCCGGCGCGCCGATCCTGGGCCTCTACCGCGCCACCCGCCCCGGCCACGGCCTGAACGCCAAGGCGCTCGGCGCCCTGCTCACCGACACCAGCGCCTGGCGCTGGGTCAATCTGCGCGAAGCACAGGCGCCCGAAGCCCTGCGCGCGCAGGGCTAGCCTTCACCTCGCGCCAGCACCCGGCGCAGCACCCACACCCGGCAGGCGCTCGACAGGGGCGCGTCAGGATCGTCCGCTGCGCGCGCGGCGTCGATACGCGCGATCAGGCGGGCCAGCGGCACGCCCTCGGCCTCGGCCTCGGCATCCAAAACCCGCCAGAAATCTTCCTCCAGCGCCAGCGAAGTGGCGTGACCGGCCAGCGTGACCGAGCGCTTGCGCAGCATCAGCCGGGCCTCCCTGGGAAGCGATGACGCAAGGGCGCCGCCCCTCACCCGTGCCCCAGCTGCACGTCCATGATCTCCACGCCCGGGGGCGCGGGCGGTTGATCGGGCACGAAGAAGTCAGGCAGCAACGGCTGGCCGGGCTCCACGGCGAACTGGTCGAGATCGGTCACGCCTTCTGACACCAGGAAGCTGTCGTCGATCAGGAAGTGTCCGGTGAAGTCCGCCGCCGGTTTGGTCAGAACGCGGTAGGCCGTCTCGGCCAGGATTTCGGGCTTGCGGCAATGCTTGAACGCCTCTTCGCCCGCCAGCACGTTGGCGATGGCGGCAGTGGCGATGGCGGTGCGCGGCCAGATGGCGTTGGCGGCGATGCGGCCCTTGAACTCGCCCGCCCAGCCCAGAATGCACAGGCTCATGCCGTATTTGGCGCTGGTATAGGCGACATGGGGCGCGAACCATTTCACCTGCATGTCCAGCGGCGGCGACAGGGCCAGGATATGCGGGTTTTTAGCCTTTTCCAGCCAGGGCAGGCAGTGTTGGGTCACCAGGAAGGTGCCGCGCGCATTGACCTGATGCATCAGATCCCAGCGCTTGATGGGCGTGTCCTTTGTGGGCATCGGGAAAATGGCCGAGGCGTTGTTTATCACCACGTCGATGCCGCCGAAGGTTTCAGCGGTTTGCGCCACCGCCGCCTGCACGCTGGCTTCGTCGCGGATATCGCATTGCAGGGCCAGCGCCTTGCCGCCTGCGGCCTCGATGGCGGCGGCGGCGGTGTGGATTGTGCCTTCCAGCTTGGGGTGCGGGTCGGCGGTCTTGGCGGCGATGGCGATATTGGCGCCGTCGCACGCACAGCGCTCGGCGATCGCCAGGCCGATGCCGCGGCTCGCGCCAGTAATGAAGATGGTCTTGCCCTTGAGCGACATGCGCGCCTCCCTGAAACATCAGGGATCGAAGCCTAGTGCGCGATTACAGCCCGCGCCAGACCCGCCAGGGCGGACAGTGCAGCCCTTCCTCCTCGCGGCAGGAGGCGAAGGTGAACAGGACGGTGAAGGCCTTGCCCACCACATGATCGGTATGCACATAGCCCAGACCGCCCGGTTCGCGGCTATCGGCCGAGGCGTCGCGGTTATCGCCCATCAGGAAGAGACGGTTCGCAGGCACCTGGAAAGGTCCGATATTGTCCAGCGGATGGTTATCCGAGCGCTCGTAGATGGTGTAGCCCGACGTTCCGGGCAGTTCCTCGGTATAGACCGAGGCCTGGACCTGCACGCCTGACCGGTCGCGGTAGCGCACCACGCCCTGGGGCTCGCGATGGACCATCTCCCCGTTCAGGATCAGGCGCCCGTCGCGCAGCTCAACCGTGTCGCCTGGCAGGCCGATGACGCGCTTGATGATGTTGATGTTCTGGCCCGGGTCGCGCACCACGATCACATCGCCGCGGTTCGGCACGCTGCCCAGCACCCGCCCGCTCCAGCTGTCGGGAAGCGCGTAGCCGATTCCCAGCGGCAGGGAATGGCGCGAATAGCCATAGGTGAATTTGGACACCAGCACCCGGTCGCCCACCTGCAGGGCCGGCTGCATGCTTTCGGACGGGATGTGGAAGGCGGCGAAGCCGAACGTGACCAGCACCAGCCACACAGCCGCCACCCCGGCAAGAAATCGCGCCGTCTCGCCAAACTCGCTGACCGCCTTGCGCGCGAGGGCGCGAACCTGATCCATCATCCCAGTCTCACCGCAGTTCCGTACGCGAGAATCTCCGCATTGCCTTCCATTACAGATGAAGTGGAAAAACGGAAGGTGACCACCGCATCTGCGCCCATTTCCTCGGCATGGGCCAGAAGCCGCGCCAGCGCCTGCTCGCGCGCTTCAGCCAGCAGCTTGGTGTACTCGGTCACCTCGCCGCCAACGAGATTGCGCAAGCCGGCGATGAAATCGCGGCCGAAAAAGCGCGCGCGCACAACCGAGCCGCGCGCGATGCCGAGCACCTCGGCCACCTCGCGCCCTGGAACCATGTCCGCCATGGTCACGATCACGGGCGTGCGTCCGCCCGGATGACCTGCAGCCTGATTCATTGTGGTAGCCCCCTGCTCAGCGCCCGCGTGCACGCGGACGTATCTGGTGTCTCAGTCTTACCAGTCTGCCCGTCATTTCCAAATGAAACCCTGCTAAGGTTTGCGTCCGCAAGCAGCAGTCCGCCCGGCGCTTGCGCCCATGTGCGGATTCAGCGGACACTGCGCCCCCGTCAAGCAGGAGCCTGTTTCATGAGCGACACCGCCCCCGTCCCGCGCCCGGACCCGTCCGGCGACCGCACGCTGGCCCTGGTCAATTACGTGCTGCTGCTGCTGGCGCTGTCCAACGGGCTGACGGCGCTGATCGCTCTGGTGATCGCCTTCATCCGCCGCGATACGGCGCCCGGCTGGGTGCGCAATCACTACGATTTCCAGATCCGCACCGTGATCTACGGCCTGATCATCCTGGTGGTCGGCTTCGCGACGCTCTGGCTGCTGGGCCTGGGGCTTCTGATCTGGCTGCTCGGCGCGGTCTGGCTGGTGGTGCGCACGGTGGTCGGACTGATGCGCCTGGTCGACGGACGCACCCACCCGGACCCGGGCGCTTACTGGATCTGATCGCTCACGCGCTTTCCAGCATGGTCAGGCCCGGTTCGAACAGCACGGCGGCGCCGGTCTGGATATCGCCCATCAGACCCGGCGCACTGGACAATACCGTCTCGGCGTAGACGCGCGTCATGGCGATGCGCGCGCTGGCATAGGCCGGATCGCCTTCCTTCTCTTTCAGGCGGCGCTGGGCGGCCACCGCGCCGACGCACAGCAGCCAGCCCCCGGTCACATCGCCCGCCAGCTTCAGGAAGGGCGTGGCGCCCGCCAGCCGGTCGGCCTCGCCGGCTTCAAGCATCCAGGCGGACGCCGCCTCCAGCGCGTCGCACGCGGGCGCCAATCGGGCGGCGAGTGCGGGCAGTTCAGGATTGGAGCTGGTCTCGCAATCCTCCACCGTCTGGCGGATGTCCTCGATCAGCTCGCGCATGGCGTGGCCGCCGTCACGCACCAGCTTGCGGCCAACCAGATCAATGGCCTGGATGCCGTTAGTGCCTTCATAGATCGGGGCGATGCGCGCATCGCGGTAATGCTGGGCCGCACCGGTCTCCTCGATAAAGCCCATCCCGCCATGGACCTGCACGCCCAGCGACGCGACCTCCACGCCCACATCGGTAGACCAGGCCTTGGCGATGGGGATCATCAGATCCTCGCGCCGCTTCGACCAGGCCGATTCCTCGGGATCGTCATGATGCTCGGCGAAATCGGCCTCCACCGCCGCGTGGAAGCAGATCGCGCGAGCCGCCTCGATCTTCGCCTTCATGTACGCCAGGGTCCGGCGCATGTCGGGATGGTCGATGATGGCGTGGGGCGCCTCGCCCTGACCGAACACGGCGCGGCCCTGACGGCGCTCCTGCGCGAAGGCGAAGGCCTGCTGATAGGCGCGCTCGGCGATGCCGACGCCCTGCACCCCGACATTCAGGCGCGCCGAGTTCATCATGATGAACATGGCGGCCATGCCCTTGAACTCCTCGCCGACCAGCCAGCCAGTCGCGCCGGCGAACTCCATGGTGCAGGTGGGCGAGCCGTGAATGCCCATCTTGTGCTCCAGCCCGATGGCGGTGACGGCGTTGCGTTTGCCCGGCGCGCCGCTGTCGTCCGGGATTAATTTGGGCACAAGAAACAGCGAGACGCCGCGCGTGCCCGGCTCCCCGTCCGGCGTGCGCGCAAGCACGAGATGGATGATGTTTTCTGCGCAATCGTGCTCGCCCCAGGTGATGTAGATTTTCTGGCCCGTGACCGACCATGACCCGTCGCCATTGGGTTCCGCTTTGGTGCGCAGCGCGCCCACGTCAGAGCCTGCATGCGGCTCGGTCAGATTCATGGTGGCCGACCATTCGCCCGAAATAATCTTCGGCAGATACACCTCGCGCTGCTGCGGCGTGCCCACCGCGATCAACGCCTCG
>JAFIEB010000105.1 GCA_020832735.1 Oceanicaulis sp. | reverse complement strand
AGGCCGCCTCGCCCACCGCCATCAGGCCGGGCGCCACCGTGTCGGGGTCACCCTTGGTCTTGGTCAGCACCTCGCCGTGATAGTTCGTGGGGATGCCGCCCATATTGTAGTGGACGGTGGGCAGGACAGGGATCGGCGCGCGGGTCACGTCCACGCCGGCGAACACCTTGGCGCTTTCGGAAATGCCCGGCAGGCGCTCGGCCAGGATTTTCGGGTCGAGATGGTCGAGATGCAGGAAGATATGGTCCTTGTCCGGCCCGACTCCGCGCCCCTCGCGGATCTCCATGGTCATGGCCCGGCTGACCACGTCGCGGCTGGCCAGGTCCTTGGCGTTGGGCGCATAGCGCTCCATGAAGCGCTCGCCTTCGGAGTTCGTGAGATACCCGCCCTCGCCGCGCGCGCCCTCGGTGATCAGGCAGCCTGCTCCGTAAATCCCGGTGGGGTGGAACTGGACGAACTCCATGTCCTGCAGCGGCAACCCTGCGCGCAGCACCATGGCGTTGCCGTCGCCGGTGCAGGTGTGGGCGGACGTTGCGGAGAAATAGGCGCGGCCATAGCCGCCGGTCGCCAGAATGGTTTTTTGGGCGCGGAAGCGGTGCAGCGTGCCGTCATCAAGCTTCCAGGCCGTCACGCCCCGGCAGACGCCCTCATCGTCCATGATCAGATCAAGGGCGAAATACTCGATGAAGAACTCGGTCGCGTGACGCAGGGACTGGCCGTAGAGCGTGTGCAAAATGGCGTGGCCGGTGCGGTCGGCCGCCGCGCAGGTGCGCTGCACCGGGCCTTCGCCGAAATTGCGGGTCATGCCGCCAAAGGCGCGCTGATAGATCTTGCCGTCCTCTGTGCGCGAGAAGGGCACGCCCCAGTGCTCCAGCTCGTACACGGCGGCGGGCGCCTCGCGGCACAGATATTCAATCGCGTCCTGATCGCCCAGCCAGTCCGACCCTTTGACGGTGTCGTACATGTGCCAGCGCCAGTCATCCTCGCCCATATTGCCAAGGCTGGCCGAAATGCCGCCCTGGGCGGCCACGGTGTGCGAGCGCGTGGGGAAGACCTTGGAGATGCACGCCGTCTTGAGCCCGGCTTGCGCCGCGCCCAGCGCCGCGCGCAGGCCCGATCCGCCCGCGCCCACCACGACGACGTCAAACGTATGGTCAATCCACTTATAGTCAGCCATGGACAGGCGACTCCTATGCCGCGATCACAAGGATCGAATACAACGCCGTCAGCCACAGGCCTGCAGCGATGAGCGTGTTCACGATCAGCAAGCCGGCCCGGGTGACGGGAGCGGGGATATAGTCCTCGATCACCACCTGGAGACCCAGGCGCATGTGATAAATCGCCGCTGTCAGGGTGAGCAGCATGACCAGCGCCCCCGCCGGCGAGGCGATCAGGGCGCGCGCCGCTTCGTAGCTCAGGTCCGGCAGGCGCGCGATCATCCACACAAACGCCGGGATCAGGATGACCAGCGCCACGGCCGAAACGCGCTGGGCGATGAAATGGCCAGAGCCGGTGCGGGCCGAACCCAGACCCTTGGCGCGTGACAGAGGCGTGCGCAGTCCGCTCATCAGATCAGTCCTCCCGCCAGCAGCCAGATGGCGCCGGTGATCACAATCGCGCCGATGAAGATCAGGATCGAGCGCAGGTTGGAGCCTTCAGGATCAAAGCCCAGCCCCAGATCCCAGGCCAGATGGCGCACGCCGTTGAGCAGGTGATAGATCAGCGACAGGGTGAAGCCGAACAGGGCGAGCTTGACCAGGATCGCCAGCGGCCCGGCCATCACCTCCTCGATTACGCCGTATGTCTCGGGCCCCGCGGCCAGGGCCGCCAGCCAGGCCGTGATCAGCACCGCGCCGATATAGTTGGCCATCCCGCTTATGCGGTGCGCAATGGACGAGGCCATGGTCGCATGCCAGCGCCAGATCGAAACGTGGGGGGAGAGAGGCCGGGAAGGATTGGGCGCCATGGGCGATAATTCCGCCTTTTAAGGTAGACTCTTTGATGCCGGGCTGGCTCAATTCAGCGGGATTCGCCTTAGGAAGGCGGCCCCGGAGCCAGTGCGGCTGGACAATAATCCTCGCCCCGCCAAGGTCAATGCGGGCAATGCGCTGGGGTGGATCAGGCGCGCGCATTCAGGGCGGGCGACCCGGCCGCCGCCCGGCGCGCCGGACCCAGGCTGGCGGCCAGTCCGGTCAGCGCGCCGCCAGCCAGCACCAGCGCGGCGATCCGGCCATCCAGCACGAAGGGGAAGCCGACCAGGGTCTGGGCCAGCACGGCGATGCCCGCCACGGCGGCGATGCCGGCCACCCCGCCCACCATGCCCAGGATCGCGCCTTCCAGGAGCACCTGGACCATTATTGTTCTCCCTGTCGCTCCACTCATCATCATCAGGGCGATATCGCGTTTTTGCATCTCCACCGCAGCCATTGAGGCGGCGGCATAGCCGGTCACCGCCACCGCCACCGAGACCAGCGCGATGGATATGAGCAGGCGCGCGATGAGGTCGCGCTGCCGGGCCAGCGCCTCGGCGGGGGCGGCCGGATCGGCATAGACAAAGGGCGATATATTGGCCTGGGAGGCGCCATGGGCGCGGCGCAGCGCCCGGTCGGCGCTGATCAGAGCCGCCTCCCGGTCGGCGCCATGGCGCAGCACGATGGTCAGGCGCTCGGTCTCGTGGGCCAGGGTCTGGAAGCCGAACTGGTCCGGGGTCTCGAAATAGCGGGCCGCCGCTGTGAACGGGGTGAGGACGGCGCTGCGATAGCGTTCAGCCAGCTGCGAGCGCGGTTCGCCGAACACGCCGGTCACTGCGCAGCTCACCCCGTTGATGCGAATGCTCTGCGCCTCCCCGCCATCGGGAAACAGCATGCGGTAGGCGCCCGGCCCCAGCATGCACACCCGCTGGGCGCTGCCGGTCTCCTCTGCGGTCAGGGCGCGGC
The DNA here is from genome assembly GCA_020832735.1 of Oceanicaulis sp. GTDB lineage: Bacteria > Pseudomonadota > Alphaproteobacteria > Caulobacterales > Maricaulaceae > Oceanicaulis. Next base: position 2,208 of record JAFIEB010000105.1, on the reverse strand, counting down.
CCTGCGCTACCGGCATATCGGCCTCGTGGTGGAAGGCGCCTGTCACGCCATATACTTGCAGGGCGGCCTGATGACGCCCGGAGCGCACATCCCCGGCCGATCTGCGCCAGGCGGCATGGGCTTCGACCTCTTCGCCCAACGCCTCGCGGATATGCCCGATATCGGCCAGTCGCGGGGGCCCGAACCGGTCCTCGACAAAGCTATTCTCGCTAATCACAAGCGAGCGCGCATAGGCGCCGAAGGTCAGCGCCTCCATGGCGCGGGCATAGCCCTGCAGCACCCCTGCGGTCAGCGTCACGCCCGCCGCGCCGCCCGCCAGAGTGGCGCACATCAGGGCGGCGCGCATGGGGCGGCTGAAAGCCGACCACAGCGCCAGATGCACCAGGGCGATGAAGCGCATCATGGAACCGCTTCCGCGCCCGCGCGGGCGTCGCCGGTGATGCGCCCCGCCGCCAGCGTGATCAGCCGGTCGGCGCGCTCGATCACGATCGGGTCATGGCTGGCGCAGATAATGCACGCGCCCGTATCGGCCGCCTGGCGCAGCGCCCCGATCACAAGGTTTGCGGTTTCGGCGTCCAGTGACGCGGTGGGTTCATCGCAGATGACCAGTCGCGGCGAAAGGACCAGCGCGCGCGCCAGCCCCACCCGCATGCGCTCGCCGCCGGAGAGCTGGCCCACCATCCGGTGCAGCTTGCCGCCCAGCTCCACCGCGTCAAGCGCGGCGCGCGCCAGCTTGCGCGACTTGTCCACCGTCAGGCCGGCGTAAAAGCCCGGCAACGCCACATTGGCCAGCGCGCTCATGCGCTCCACCACGCCGGAATCCTGCAGCACATAGCCCAGATTGCCCCGGCGCAGGAGCGCCAGCTTGCGGTCGCTCAGCCGGCGCGTGTCCCGGCCCAGGAAAATAATCCGCCCTGCGGTGGGCCGGTCCAGCAGGCCGGCCAGATTGAGCAGGGTGGTCTTGCCCGACCCCGACCGCCCGCGCAGAACGGTCACCTCGCCGGCATTGAAGGCGAGATCCGCGCCGCTCAGCGCCGCCACCTCCTCCTTGCCGGACTTATAGGTGCGGCCCGCGCCCTCGGCCCGCAGGACCTCGTCTGCCCCGCGATCAGCGGGCATGGCCGGTGATCACCTCTTCGCCCTCTTCCAGCCCCTCGATCACCTCGATATGGGTCTGATCCTCGCCGCCGACGCGGATTTCGCGGGCTTCCGGCGCGCCGTCCACGAGGACAAAGACGCGGCGAAGGCCTTGCCGGGCGAGATTGCCGGCATCCATCCCCATCAATGCCGCTTCACGCATGTCCTGATCTGCGGGCAGGGTCCTGCCGGTCTGGCGTTCGAAGTTTGCTATGGTTTCTGGTGGAATATCGGGCGTAAATCCGCGTGGCCGGAAGTACAGCGAATCGACCGGGACGCGCAGCACTGCGCGCGCTTCGGCGCGGATGAACTCCACCGAGGCGGTCATGCCGGGCAAAAGCTGGCTCATGCGGTTGTCGGCCTCCACCAGCACCACATAGCTGACAAACCGTCCCTGGCGCACCGGAGCGCGGCGGATGGCCTGGATGGCGCCGGGAAAGGGGCGGCCCGGACTGGCGTCCACCGTGGCGCGCACGGTCATGCTCTCCTCGATCCGGTTGATATCGGCTTCGGGCACGCTGGCCTCGATCAGCATGCGGTCCAGATTGCTGGCCACCACAAAGACTGTGGGGGCGCTTTGCAGCGCATTGACCGCTTGGCCCTGTTCCACGCGCCGGTCCAGCACGAACCCGTCTACGGGGGAGCGGATCTCGGTGCGCTCCAGATCGATCTCGGCCCGGCGCAAGGCCTCGCGCGCCAGCTCGGTATTGGCCTGAGCGCTCTGGAGGTCCGCCTCGACGATACGCACGCGGAATTGCGCGCTTTCCAGATCGGCCTGGCGCCCGGCGGCGCTCGCCGCCAGACGTTCCAGGCGCGCAGCCTGGGCGCGGGCGTCATCCAGATTGGCGGCGGCGGAGCGGGCGGCCGCCTCGCGCGCCGCCAGCTGGGCGCGCGCCTGAGCCACGGCGCTTTCAAACGGCGCCGGATCAATCCGCGCCAGCAGATCACCGGCTGAAACCGGATCGTTGAAGTCGGCGTGGATTTCCAGAATTCGCCCGGTCACCTCGGCGCCGATCTCCACCTCGGTGGCGGGGCGAGCCCCGCCGGCCCCCGGGGTGATTTTGGGGATTT
>JAFIEB010000102.1 GCA_020832735.1 Oceanicaulis sp. | reverse complement strand
GCGGCGGGGCGCGGCGTGCGCACAGCGGCCGGACGCGGCGCCGGGACGCGCGCGGGGCGCGACGGCGCGGCGCGGCCGGACAGGCCGAGCCGGTGCACCTTGCCGATGACGGCGTTGCGCGTCACCCCGCCCAGCTGTTTGGCGATCTGACTGGCGCTCAGCCCGTCAGACCACAGTTTTTTGAGGGTTTCGACGCGTTCATCAGTCCAAGCCATGGCGGTGCGCTCCTCGCCTGTTACGCTCTGATATCCTGGCGCGCGCCCCGGCATGGGACGCTACCCCTAGGAGCCTGCCTTGCAGGACGCCCTATATGTTGGGGTCAGCCACGAAATACAGTATCGGCTGGGTGGCGAGGCACAAGATGCGTGCAGCTCAGACCTGTGGAAAGCTGATTCGCGTGTGCAGTGGAAGTCTGGAAATCGGAAAATTCAGCGCGACGCCGCGGCGGCTGCCGCTACGGCTGCGGCGACCCCGGACGGACGGCTGTCCGCCTCGCTGGCCAGCATGAGTGCGGCGCGCAGGGCGCCGACCTCGATCCAGTACCGTCCGGCGAGGCCGCCGTCGGGCGCCCTGAGGTCCACACGCGCGCTCTCGCGCGGCTCCAGAGCGGCCAGCGCGGCCAGCGCCGCTTCAGGGAAGGCGAAGGCGTGGGCGTGGTCGCCGCCTGCCGGCGCGAGATGGGCGGCGGTCTCTGCGTCGAGGCGCGCGGTGGATGAAAAACGCTGCTCTCCGCCGGCATAGGCGCCCCAGGCGCTGACGGGATCGCCGCCCGGCGCGGCGCGCAAGCCCCCCACCGTGCGGTCCACCGGCGCGTCCTGCCGGGCCGGATCACGCATGATCAGAACCGCGTGGACCGCCTGACGCTCCGCGCGCCAGGCCAGGGCCGGGCTGCGGGTGCTGCGCGTTTCATACAGGCCGAAAGCTGCAGGCTGATCGCCCAGGGACTGGCTGACGCGCCAGCCCGTGCGTCCTGCGCTCAAAGGCGGGCGCACGCGCCACTCGCGCAGCCGGCCGGGCAGGACCGGCCAGGTCAGTTCGGCCAGGGCCGTCAGGCGCTCTGTGTGCCGGGCGGCCGTTTCGAGCAGATCAGGATCGTCGCAGGCCGGGGCGGTCACGGCGCGGGCGCGCCGGTCGATCTCGCCCGGCGGCCATCCGGCCAGAATGGCGTCGTCGCGGACCTGAACCAGCACGGCGTCGAGATAGCCGCGCTCGGTCTGTGTCAGCAGGGTGCAGGCATCATCTCCGGCGCGCAGGCGCAACAGCGCCTCATGATCCGCCGGGGTGGCGGATGCAGAGTCAGGCGCGGTGCCGGCGAGGGCGAGGGCGGCGAGGGCGGGCGCGATCATGCCCGCAGTGTTACACGCTCCGCCTTGACGTCCGGTTTACGCCATGTCCGATCAGCAGCAGCAGGACCGCCAGCGAGAAAGCGCCCAGCGCGACCCAGCGGTCATGGCGCCGGATCTGGGTGCTGAGCCATTCGGCGCTGAAGCGCGGCGCGGCGCTGGGGCCGAAGCTGGTGACCGCCGCGGCGTCCCACACCACCGCGCGCCCTTCCAGGCCGGTCCACAGGCTGGAGCGGGCCAGCCGCGTGGCGGCGCGGGAGAAATCGGCGCCCTGGGGCGAGGTGATCAGGGCCACCCGGCGTCCGCCGGGCTCCTCGAACAATGCGGCCATGCCGGTCACGCGCGCGCTGCGGGCGCTATCGTCGGCGAAGGCGGTGGAGCCGTAATTGTGCCGGCGCGGAACACGGTTGGCCGCTGCGCTGGCGGCTGCGCGCACCTCGGCGGGGGCGGCGGCGATCAGGCGCGGATCAATGGCGATCTGCGGCCCGAGTATCATCAGGTCATGACCGGGCGGGGCGTCCTCGGCCCGCTCGCCATACCAGGCGTAGAGCCAGGCCGACCCGGAGGCGAGGGCGGCGCGCGACACCACGGCCAGGGCTGCGGACCGGTCTGCAGGGTCCGCCGAGGCGAACACCACCGCTGCGCGTCCGCCCTGATCGGCGCCGAAAGGCGCGCCGCCGGCGGCCAGGGCGTCCAGCGCGGCGCCCGGCCGAGCCGGTGCGGTGGCGCGCTCCAGGCGCGGCGCCGACAGCGCGTCGGTCAGCTCAAACCGCACGGCGTGCAAATTCATGGAGCGGGCCGCGAACAGGCGCGCCGATGCGATCAGGGCGCCCGCATCGCCCGCCGACAGCCGCAGCTCGGAAGACGTGGCCATGTCGATGGCCGGCAGCCCGCCGCCTGAGCGCACGTTGGCGGTCACGGTCAGTTCGGCCACGTCGGGGGTGTTGACCAGGATCGGCGCCTCGCCCATGCGCAGAGCCATGCCCTGGGCGATCAGGGCGGACACCGCAAGCGCGTCGCGTCCGGCGGCGTCTGCATCAATATGGATGCGCCGCGGCGCGGCGAAATGGGATCTCAGAGCCGCTTCCACATCGGCCAGGCTGGCGTATCCGGATGCGGGCACGGCGCTGACCCGCAGCCGGCTGCCGGCGGCGTTCACGCTCCAGCCGTCGCGCGCGCCCTCGCTCAGGCGCAAGACCAGAATGTTCTCGCCCGCCCTCAGACTGTCGGAATAGAGCGCAAAGCGCGCCTCGAAGGTCTCGGCGCGCGGTGACAGGGCCACGGCGCGCGAGCGGTTGACGAACACCTCGATCTCGCCGCCCGAACGATCTGACAGCGGGCTGGCGTTGAGAACCAGCTCCACGCTCTGAGGCTCGGCGCCAGGCGCAATGGTGAAAGGTATGCGCAGCTCGCGCGCCTCGGGCGTGAGCCGCATGGCGGGCGTGTTGGGTGAGATGGATGACAGCACCGCTTCTTCCGAGCGCGCAGGCCGGACCTCGCCAGCCTCGGCTGTTAGCTGCAAGCCGCCGAGCGCGCAAAGCACGCCCAGCCATACCGCGCAGAACCGCACACGTATCGACATGAAACACTCCCCTCAGGTAACACTTTATTAAGCAATTGCCCTGCCATCAAGTTCGATGAACGAACTCAAAGCAAAATTCTGGGTCGAGGCCCTGCGCTGGCGCGCCGAAGGGGCGGGTGCGTCTGTCTATGTGTCGCGCCGGGGCGACCCCGATGCCGGGGCTGTGCTGGTCAAGCTGGTGATGCGCGACGGGCTGGCGCGCCTGTATGCGCCGGTGCGCGGCTTTGACGGGGAGCGGATCTGGAGCCAACCGCTCGGCGCCGCGCCCGTGAGCGAGGCGGAGGCGGACGCCTACGCCGCCCGGCGTTACGAGCGCGATCCGGACATCTGGGTGGTCGAGATCGAGGACCGCCAGGGCCGCCACTTCCTCACCGAGCCTGTGGAGGCGGGGTGAACCCCCTTCATGGTCGACGCGCGGTAAACGGCGCGCTGGCGAAGTCTTAACGCGGCTGGGGTAGGCTCACCGGCGTTGTTTGTCCCTGACATAGCGGGTCTCGCCGGATGCTGTTCCTGTTCAATGATGCGGTCTTTGATCTGGACGATGCGCGCAGCTTCGCCCTTGAAAGCCCGTTGGCTGAAGACTTTGACCCTCGCACGCTCCTGACCCTGCGTGTGGGACGCGTGGTCAAGATGGTGCGCGAGGCGGTGTTCGATGAGCCCCAGCTGGCGCGCACCAGCCCTGAGAAAGCCGCCTTCCTGGCCGCGCTGGTGGCGTGGAAGACCGACGAGGCCAACGCCATGCTGGCAGTGGCGGGCCGTCATATCAGCACCCCCGCCCAGGTGCAGGTGCGCCTGGCCTCTGTCTCGCTGATCACGCTGTCCCATCTGCGCGAGCTGCAGGAACTGGGCAAGCTGTCCAGCCACGCCGCCAACCTGTCCGTCTGGTCACAGGCGCCCCAGCGCATGCGCGCCTGACCTTTCAGCCTGAAAATCACAACAGCCTGGAAAAAACAAAGCCCGGCGCGTCCTTCGGGACGGCCGGGCTTTGCAGGCTTGCATCAGCCGGCGGCGCGCACGCTGCTGGCGTCAGGCTTTGTGATCAGCCTTCGGCTTCGATGAAGCCGCGATTGCGCAGCAGCGGCTCCACCGAGGGCTCGCGGCCCCGGAAGTTGATGTAGTTGTCCATCGCCGGGATGGTGTTGCCCGAGGAATAGACGTCATACAGGCGCGAAGCGGTTTCCGGATCGAAGATGTCGCCCGCTTCGAGGAAGGCGTCGAAGCCGTCATTGTCCAGAACGCCGGCCCACATGTAGCTGTAATAGCCCGCTGAATACCCTTCCCCTGCGAAGGAGTGCAGGAAGTGGGTGGAGCGGTGGCGCATCGGGATGGCTTGCGGGCTGCCGTAGCGGGTCAGCACCTCGGTCTCGAACGCCTCAACGTCGATGGCGCCGGGATTGGTTTCCAGGTGATAGCCCATGTCCACGAAGCCGGAGTTCAGGAACTCCACGGTGCGGAAGCCCTCGTTGAAATTCTGCGCCTCCAGCACGCGCTCCAGCAGCTCGCGCGGCATGGGTTCGCCTGTCTCGTAATGCAGGGCGAAGCGCTCGAGGACTTCGGGCTGGGCGAGCCAGTGCTCGTAGACCTGGGCGGGGAATTCCACGAAGTCGCGGTCCACCGAGGTGCCCGCCAGGGACGGGAACTCGGTGTTGGACAGAAGCCCGTGCAGGCCGTGGCCGAACTCGTGGAACAGCGTGGTGGCGTCGGTGAAGGAGATCAGCGCCGGCTCGCCGTCATCGGGCTTGTTGTAATTGCAGTTGTTGATGATGATCGGCGTGTCGCCGGTGATGCCGTTCTGCGGGCGGAACGAGCTCATCCAGGCGCCCGAACGCTTGCCCTGGCGGGCGAAATAATCGCCGTAGAACAGGCCGAGATGCTCGCCCCCGGCGTTGGTCATCTCCCACACCCGCACGTCGGGGTGATAGGTGTCGACATCAAAGCGCTCGGTGAAGCGCACTCCGAACAGGCGCTCGGCGACATAGAACTGGGCCGCGATCATGTTCTCCAGATCGAGATAGGCCCGCACCTCGTCCTCATCGAGATCATAGCGGTCGGCCCGCACGCGCTCGGTGTAGTAGCGCCAGTCCCAGCCCATCACGTCGTCCTCGACGCCGTCGGCGGCCATGAGGGCTTCGATATCGGCCTGTTCCTCATAGGCGCGCGCGCGCGCCGGCTCCCAGACCTGCTCCATTAGGGCGATGGCGGCGACGGGCGTGCCGGCCATGGTGCCCGCAGTGCGGAAATGGGCGAAGGTCTCAAAGCCCAACAGATTGGCCAGCTCCAGGCGCAGAGACAGGATGGTGCGGATATTGTCCTTGTTGTCGAACTCGTTGTTGTTGTTGCCGCGGTTGTAGAAGGCCCGCCAGGCCGCCTCGCGCTGGGCGCGGTTGGGCGATTGCTGCAGGAAGGGCTCCACCGAGGAGCGCGACAGCGTGATCACCGGGGTGTCCAGATCGCGGGCCTGACCGGCTGCGCGCGCCGTCGAGGCGATGTCGGAAGGCAATTGCGCCAGGTCCTCGTCGGACAGGGGCAGGGTCCACAATTCGCTGTCGCGGCGTTCGTTCTGGGCGAAACGCGTGTACAGCCCGGCCAGCTCGGAGCGGATTTCGGCAAAGCGCTCGCGGTCATCGCCCTCCAGCTGCGCGCCGGAACGCACAAAGTTCTCGTGATAGACCTCCACCAGGCGCGCTTGCTGAGGCGACAGGCCAAGTTCTTCAGCGTTCTGGTGCAGCGCGTCGATGCGCGCGAACAGATCGGCATTGAGCGTGATCGCCGAGCTGTGGCGCGCCAGGCGCGGGCTCATTTCGGCCTGGACCGCGTCGAGCGCGTCATTGGACGCCGAGCTGGTCAGATTGCCGAACACGCGGCTGATGCGGCCGAGATCGGCGCCGGCCAGCTCCATGGCCAGCATGGTGTTTTCAAACGTCGGCGCGTCGGGGTTGGACGCAATGGCGTCGACCTCGGCGCGGTGGGTCTCCATCGCGGCTTCAAACGCCGGGATGAAATGCTCAGGCTGGATCTCGCTGAACGGCGGGGCGCCGTGCGGGGTGTCCCATTCGGCCAGCAGCGGGTTGGCGGCGGCCGCTTCGGCTGCGCCGTTGACGTCGGTCTGTTCGGCTTGCGGCGCCGGCATGGGCGCGTCGGCGGCCGGGTCGCAGGCGGCCAGCAGGAGGGCGGCGGCGGCCGCTCCGAGATAGAGATGGGTTTTCATGGGCTTCCCCTTCGGGTTTTTTGCGCCGCACATGCGGCGGTGTCTGATTGCGCCCTTTTCTAGGCAGACAAGGAAGAAAGCACAATCCCGGGCGCTGCGCCGGTAATGATCGGAAAATGGCGCGCAGGGGTGCGAAAACGTTCGCAAGCGCCTATCTCTTCGCTCCTGGCGCCGCGACAGGGCGCGCGATTTTGAGTGAGCTTGCATCCATGGCCGAAGCAATGAGCACGGCGCCGGACGGCGAAACCAGGGCTGAAGCCTATGCGCGCGTCACGCGCGAACTGGCCGCCGTCATCGAAGGCGAAGCCAATGTCACCGCCCGCCTGGCCAGTGCGGCCTGCCTCTTGGCGCATGCTTTTGCGCCGCGGTTTTTCTGGACCGGTTTCTACATGGCTGACCCGGACCGGCCGGGCGAGCTGGTGGTGGGCCCCTATCAGGGCACGCTGGGCTGTCTGCGCATCCCGCTGGGCAAGGGTGTGTGCGGCGCTGCGGCGGCGGCGGGCGAGACCTTGATCGTGCCGGATGTTCACGCGTTTCCCGGCCATATCGCCTGCGATGCCCGCTCGCGCTCGGAAATCGTGGTGCCGGTGTTCGCCCCCGACGGGACGCTGGCGGGCGTGCTGGACGTGGATTCCACCCAGCCGGACGCGTTCGATTCAGTGGACCGGGCGGGGCTGGAAGCGCTGTGCGCCTTGCTCATTCCGGCGCGCGGCTGAGGCCTCGCCGGGCGCCCGAGCCCCCTCGACGCGGCGCGCGCCAGCGTTTATCTAGCGTGCGGATGCGGGCGTAGTTCAACGGTAGAACGTCAGCCTTCCAAGCTGAATATGTCGGTTCGATTCCGATCGCCCGCTCCAGATTCCCCGATCCCTGTCACGGCGCCGACAGCAACGGCCCCGGCCTGAATTTGGTCAGCGGCGCCATGCGCGCGACCGGGTCTCTGGCCCTGTTGCGCCTAGGTGTTTCGTACCGGAGTGTGATGCAGGCTGCCATCACGATTATGAGCAGGCTAATGCTCGTCCGCGCTACTCCATCAGCGCCCGATAGAGGCCGGGATGCCATTCATAGCCGCTGAAATCGCGCAGGTCGAAGCCTGCGCCATAGGCCCAGTAGCACCAGCCGATTCCTGCGTCCTCGGCCGCTTTGCGCACCGTTTCGATCCAGGCGTTCCGGCTGACGCCGTCGGCTTCGCGCACCACGCCAAATTCACCGAGAAACACCGGCATGTCAGGGCGTGCGGCGCGGGCGATGGCGGCTCTGGCGATGGCGCGTTCTTCCGGGCGGCCCCAGCGCGAAGCCGGGTAATATTCATCGGTCCAGTGCGATTGCTGGTGGGTGAACGGCATGGGGTCGTAATAATGGAAGCTCAGCGCGATGCGCGGGCCCATCGCCGGCATGCTCAGCATTTCATCCAGGCTGTTCATGTGGCCGCCGCCCAGAATGATCCACCGCTCGGGGTGCTTGCGCCGGATAATGGGCATCACCGTCTGATACAGCTCCATGACGCGCGCTGTCGTCAGAGCGCCCCTGGGCTCATTGAGCAATTCGAAGATCAGCCGCTCGTCATACCCTTCAAAATGGTCGGCCAGCTCGGTCCAGATCGCCACAAACGTCTCGGCGTGCGCGTCGGGATCGGACATCAGCTCGTCAAAATGGTGCAGGTCCAGGATCACCGTCAGGCCCCGGCTCTGGGCCTGGCTAATGACCTGTTCCACCCGCGCCAGGAATCCCGGCCAGATCCCGTCTTTCCAGTGGCTGCCGAAACGGACCGGCAGGCGGAGGGTGTCAAAACCGGCGCCCGCAATCCAGTCGAGATCATGTTCGGTGATGGCCGGACCCCATGCGCCCTCGAACGGGGCGTCCAGTGCGTTGCCGAAATTCAGGCAGCGCTCAACCGGCAGGTCCGCCAAAGCCGTGCTTGCCAGGCCCGCCGCAAGCATCACGGCGGCGAGGCTGCGCCGGAGCCACAAGAATCCTTCGCGGGCGCAACAAACAAGGCCCCTGTGCAACACGTGTTTTGACCCCTATGATGGCGACAGGCCTAAGGCCTCAGACATTTCACACCCTGACAGCCTTCCGGTCTGGATATCTCTGCACGAGCAAGGAGATGCTGTCACGGCGCGCAAAGCCGATTATCCGGTAGGCGAATTCGAGCACACAAGGCTTCGCAAATTAAGGGAAGCGGGCTTCGCCGATATGGCGAACATGCCAGCCTTGGACGCGTTGTGCCAGGAAGCCAAAGCGCATTTCAGGACCGAGATGGCGGCGGTCACCCTGCTGACCGAAGATATCCAGCTTCTCATGGCGCGCGAGGGGCTCGATGCCGACCACACTCCGCGCAATGTCGCATTCTGCAATTATACGATCCTGGAAGACGCTGTTTTCGTTGTGCCTGACGCGCATGGCGACCCGCGTTTCAGGGCCAACCCGCTGACGACCGGCTCTCCTTTCATCCGGTTTTACGCCGGTGCGCCACTCATTTTTCTGGCCGGTCTGCGGATCGGGGCGTTCTGCCTGTTTGACGGCCAGGCCCGCGGCGCTTTCACCCATGGTGAACGGGCGGAACTTGTCGATTTCGCTGACCGTGCGGTGCAAATCCTCGTTTCCCGGTTGGGCCGGTCAGCCGAATGAAAGCAACTGTCTCACAACAATATACAGATTATAAGGCAGGGCCATCGGGCGCCCGAGCAACCCGCCAGCGCGTGCAAGCGCTTCTTCCGATGCGCCGGCTTCGCCAGGCCCGGCCTGCTGGCGGTGCAAGTCTGGCCGGTTGCGGCCGATGAATATTCGCAACACCCTCTCGGTCCTGCTGTCGATCTTCGGCCTGACGCTGATGACCCTGTTGTGGGCGCAAGGTTTCACGGCCTATCAGCAATACAGGATCAGCTCTGAACGGATCACAATCGATCTGGCGCGCAACGATCTCCTTTCCGGGATGATTCATCTCCAGAACGACCGCACCCGGATCGAACTGACCGGGGATGATGCTTTTCGCGAGGCTGTCCCCGATGACCTTCTGGAAGGGTCGATCGAAGCGTTGCAACGCGCATCCGGCGCCCTCTCAGGGACAGGCCGGGCCAGATTGCAGGAGCTGGGCGCGGCGATCGGGCATGATGCCGCTCTGTTGTCGCAATATGCCGATGAGCTGACCGCGATGTCCCGGTCCGGCGATCCGGGCGCTATCCGGGTGCCGAGCCTCGCGGCGGTGAAATCGGTTGATCTCGTCCTTGAGCGCCTGCTGGTGGAAGCTCTGGCGTTGCTGGTTGAAGTCGGCATGGACGACCCGACCATGGGCGGCCTGCAGATGGTTCGAAACTACATCCTGGCCGTCAACAACGCACTCCAGTCGGATCGCGCGCTCACCTTGCAAGAGCTGGAGAACGGCCCGGTTTCGAGGCCCGAGGCGATCCAGCGGATCGAAGAGCGCCTGAGAGCCCTGCAGGCGTCCGAACGCGCCCATATGAGCATGGTTGAACTGTTTGACGAAGAGATCATCGCGCTGACCTCCGAGCTGTCCGGCTTTGTTCGCACGACATACGTGCCGGCCGAGCTCAGATTGTTGCGGGCGTTTGAAGCGGGCCAGGACATTACGGCCGTCCGCCAGGACTGGATCAATGCAAGCGACGCGGCTGTGGCCTTGCTCAACGCCACTCTGGTTTCGGTGTTCGCCTGGTCCCAGGCTCATCTTGGCGCCGAACAGGACAAGGCCCGGTCGATGCTGCAGCGGCTGATGGCGTTGTCGGCGGCGGTCCTTCTGATGTTCGCTCTCTCGCTCTACATCGTCGCCAGACATATCGTGACGCCGCTTGAGCGATTGCGCACAAGAATGATCGATCTGGTAGAGGGCGATCTCGCGCCCGCCGGCCGTGAGACATTCTGGCTTGCCGATATCCGGGCCATAGCCGACGGCCTTCGGGTATTCCGGATCACCGCTGTGCGCCGCGAGCGCCTGGCGCGCGAGCGATTGTTGATGCACGCCCAGATCGCCGAGGCGCATCACGCCCTGCAGTCGGATATGAAGGCGGCCGCCAAGGTGCAGCTGGCCCAGATGCCTCCGCCGGGGGTGGTCGGCCAGATCCGGTTTTCAACGTATTTTGCGCCCTCGAAAATGCTTGCAGGAGACACGTTCGATTTCCTGGAGCTGCCAGGGCATCGTGTCGGTCTGTTTCAGGCGGATGTCGCCGGACACGGCGCCGCAGCCGGCCTGGTGTCGGTGGCGGCCCATATCGGCGCCCGGCGGGCGTTGCGCAGCCTGAAGCCTCGGGGAGGCAGCCTCGCCGACGCCATCAAGACGCTGAACGCTCTCTGGAGCCCAGAGATGACGTATTTCACGCTGGTGTCGATCGAACTGGATGTCCGCAAGAACCGGGGGCGTCTCGTGCAGGCAGGCCACCCGCACCCGGTTCTGATACGCAAGGACGGAGTGGTCACCCGGCTGGGGCGTGGCGGCCTGCCCATCGGGGTCATGCCTGACGCTGAATTCGAAGAATTCAGCTTTGCCTTCGAACCGGGTGACAAGTTGATCGTGTTCTCCGATGGAATTTACGAAAACATCAATGATAGCAATGAGATATACACCGAAGAGCGGTTCATCCGGTTCCTGGGCGATCACGCGGCTTGCACCACAGAGGAATTGGTGAACAAGGCCCGGTATGCGCTGGAAGCATGGAGCGGCGACCAGAAAATTTCGGACGATGTCAGCCTTGTGGTCGCGGAAAGGGTTTGAATAAAAAATGAAGTTTTCAGAACAAAATATAGGCGGCGCGCTCCTGTTGATTATGGAGGAGGTGCGGCTAGAGGCAAGTAACGCTCCGGCGTTGCGGAAGCTGTTGGTTGACCGCATTGAAAATGGCAGCCATCAGATCGTAATCGATCTGCAACGTGTGTCCTTCATGGATAGCTCCGCCCTCGGAGCGCTGATCGGCGCGATCAAGAAACTGGGGCCGCTCGGCACGCTCGCGCTGGCCGGGGCGAACGGGCCGGTGCTGCAACTATTCAAACTGACACGAATGGACAAGGTGTTCTCGCTCTACCCCACGACGGCAGACGCCCTGACAAGATTGGAGGAGTGAGCTGATGAACGCAGTGGCGGAACGCCTGTCACGGACGCTTGACCGGAACCTGAATGCGATCGCCTCCGTCGCGGTGGCGGTTAAAGCCTATGCAGACGCGGTTCTCGATGACGATGGCGCGGCGGCGGTGGAGCTCGCGCTGGTGGAAGTGCTCACGAACGCAATAAAGCACAGCGGTCTGCGGAGCCGGGCGGCCGGTCAGATCGCGGTGAGCGCGCATGTTGATGGGCGCGAACTGGTGGTCGAAGTCTGCGACTGCGCGCCATTGGCGCCGGAGGCGCTTCTGGAAAAAGCGCGTGATAAACGAGTCGAGGTGAGTGTCGACGATATTGCCTTGCTTGAAGAAAGCGGACGCGGCCTGTCAATCATCGTCCTGACCATGGACGAGGTCACGCTTCACACCGACCATGATCATTATGTGCTGCGCATGGTGAAATACACCATCGGATGAACAGCCCGGCGGGCCGTCTGCTCAAAACGTATTCACGGCGAATCCGACCAGCATTTGCTGCGCTTCGAACCGATAGCCGACCCTGAAGCGCAAGGGCGATTGCTTAATCCGGTAGGCCAGAACAAAGGTGTTGTCGCTAAAGCTCTCGCCGCCTTGCACGGCCAGAGATGCGCTCAGCCCGCTGCGCGCGTGGGCCAGCTCGCCCAGCAGCAGATACTCGTCCTGGATCGTGTTGTAGTCGGCCAGCAGGAAGACGCTGCCCCAGGGCGTCGCTGACCAGCGCTCGAACGCGATTTTGGCGCCCAGATCCGTATGTGTGTCCTGATCAATGCGGACCGACGGGCCGATGCGCACCAACGCCCCGCTGCCCAGGGCCGGCGTCAGCCAGCGATAGGTCGCATTGGCGCCCAGGGCGCTGCCGCTGTCATACTCTGACCATCCTGCAGCCGCGCCGTAAGGGCCCCTGACGACGCTGGCGACAGCGGTGCTGGAGCCGCGTGCATACTCAAACTGAAGGTATTCGCCATCGGCCATCGCAGGCCCGGCGCTCAACGAAACAAGGCACGCGCCCGCGTAGAGAGCCCAAAAATTGTTGACTGCCCGCACGCCGCACTCCTTATGCCGGTGAGAGAAAACTGGTTAAATCGTCACGATTTACTTTGTAATTACATGCCACTATTATTCAAAGCCCTCGAAACTGATCTATATCAGTTTATAACGGATCATATATTTTGCACCAAATTAAATAATAGCGTATCATTTTATTTAAGTTTCAACCACCCTTTTGTGGGGTGAAGTGTGCGGATCTGCTAATGGCGCCGGATCAACAATCATGGCCCGGCGATACTCGTTTTAATCGTCAGGAGCCTTGGGCCCACAACGCCCATTCCGGCGCTCATCGGTTTGCGTGGCAATTCCTGGGTACAGCCAGCCTGGTCTTCGGCGCGTGGTATCTGTGGTGGCGCTGGACCGTCTCGATCAACTGGGATGCGGCGTGGTTTTCCGTGCCCCTGGTCGTGGCCGAAACGGCTGCGTTTTTCGGACTGATCCTGTTCACCATCAATCTGTGGTCTTCCCGCTCGCCCCGGCGCCAGCTGCCGCCGGCGAAGATATCGGAGACGCTGGCTGTTGATCCCGATGAGGACCGCCCCCTCATCGTGGATGTGTTTTTTACGACCTATAACGAGAATCCCGAGCTCGTCCGGCTCGGGCTGCGCGACGCCCGCAAGATCGAATACCCGCACCCGATTGATCTGCGCATCCATGTCCTTGACGACGGCCGGCGCACTGCGATGGAAGCAGTCGCGGCCGAAGAGAGCGCCAACTACATCACGCGCGACAACAATTTCGGCTACAAGGCGGGCAATCTGCGCAACGCCATGGAGAGCACGATTGGCGACTTTGTCGTCATTTTTGATGCTGACACGCGGCCCTTCCCGGAGTTTCTCACCGCCACGCTGGGCTATTTCCGCGATCCCAAAGTGGCCTGGGTCCAGACCCCGCAATGGTTCTGGGATATTCCGCCGGGCGTGCCGCTGCACGCGGCGTGGCGGAGGCGAGTGGGGCGGATTGGTGGCTGGCTTGGCCGGCGTGTCGAAGCCCTCATCGGGCCGGTGCGTCTTGGCGAGGACCCGTTCGGCAATGACCCGCAAATGTTTTATGACTTCATCCAGCACCGCCGCAACTGGGCCAACGCCTCGTTCTGCTGCGGGGCGGCCTCGGTGCAGCGCCGCGAGGCGTTGATGGAATCGGCGGTCCGCACATGGACCGCACAGATCGACGCGCTGTCAGATCGCGAAGACCGGCGCATCACGAGGATGACGGGGGAAATCGCCCTGTTCGAGGCGGTGCGCTACACCGCGCGCATGAGCCGGGCCGGGGAGATCGAGTTCACGCCGTTCAAGCTTCACGTGTCGGAAGACCTTTATACGTCGATCGCCCTGCACAGCGACCGCGACCGGGGCTGGAAATCGGTGATGCATCCCGAAGTCGTGTCCCGGATGATGTCGCCGAGCGATCTCCTGAGCTGGACCATTCAGCGTTTCAAGTATGCCGGCGGCACGCTTGATATCCTGCGCAATGACAATCCCCTGGCGCGCTCCGGCCTGACCGCGCCCCAGAAGCTGATGTATGGCGCCACCTTCTATTCCTATCTGTCGCCTCTGTGGAACATCATCTTCCTGATTTCGCCGATCATCTTTCTGGTCTCCGGGGTGGCGCCGGTAGCGACCTACTCGCTGGACTTTTTCCTGCACATCATCCCGTTTCTGGTGCTCAACGAAATTGCGCAAATGGTCGGGTTGTGGGGGACGCCGGTCATGAAGGGCCGGCGATGGTATATCGCCATGTTCCCGCTCACGCTCGGGGCGCTGTGGGCCGTGATCAGGGGGAGGAAGATCTCCTTCACGGTCACGCCGAAGGATCGCGCGTCCGGCCGCTATCTCAAGCTCGTGCGCTGGCAGATCTTGCTGCTTCTCGTGAACGCTGCCGCGCTCGTTTACGGCTGGAGCCTGTTCGCGCAGGGCGCCTCCGGCTACACGCTGGGCGCCATGATCGTGAACACGTTCTGGAGCGGCAACAACATGTTGGCGCTGTCGGTCATCATCAAGGCGGCCTTTTGGCGCCCCGATCCTGAGTTCGACCTGCCGGTGATGGAGGCATTCCAGCATGAAAAACCCTAGTGGCTGGGTCGCAGCACGCGGCCAGATCGCATGGATCCTGGCGCTCCTGATTTCGACCGGCATCGTGATCCAGCTTGAACGGCTGGATCTGGGTTCCCGGCTCGGGACGCTGGAGACCAACCCGTTCGCTGAACCCCGCGAGGCCACGCCCCTTGCGCTTGACCAGGCGCGCGCCCGGGCCCCTGATCCGACAAACGCCGCAGCTGCCGATCAGGCCGCTCTGCTGCTGGCGTTATCGCTGGCGGCGCTTCACAGCGATGCAGAGCGTGAAGCGCTCTCGGCCGAGGCTGCAGCGGCGGTCGAGGCGATAGAAGCGGCGGGCGATCCCGCCCCTCTGGTGAGCGATGCTCTGACCCTGACGCGCCGGGTGTTCGGCTTGTAAGCGGGAGACGCGGGCCTTTTGGGCGTGGCCGGGGGGAGGGGATAGGGCGGCGTGTATCCGCGCCTGCGCGCCGTGAATATGCTGTTGTCTTGTCCTCTCATTTCAAGCGTGCGCATCCCTCATTCCGGCGCCTAAAACCTTGACTTTGGCGCCGTAAATCGGCGCGTTGGCGCCAGATCAAGGGGGAGCCTGTCGCATGTCTGACAGTCTGCAGACCATGACGGCGCGCGCCCAGTCGCTGAAAGCCGCCGGGCGCCTGGACGAGGCGATCGCGGTCTATCAGTCGGCCGCGCAGGCCTGGCCGCAGAGCGCGGTCGCGGTGCATAACCTGGCCGCTGCGCTGGGCGATGCGGGCCGTCACGAGGACAGCGCGGCGCAGGCCCGGCGCGCCATCGCCATGGGGCTGAAAGCGGCCGAGACCCGGCTGGTGCTGGCGCGCGCGCTGTTGAATGCGGGTGATCTGGACGCAGCCGCCGGTGCCTATGATGCGGCGTGCGCGGCCAATGCGCTGCTGGTCGGCGCCCAGTTCGAGCGCTGCCAGCTGGTCTGGATGCGCACCGGCGACCGGGCGCAGGCCCTCAAGGCGCTGGAGCGTGATCTGGCGGCGAACCCGCGCGCCGGACCATTGGAGTTCGTGCGCGCGCGCACGCTGGAATATACCGGCGATATGGACAGCGCGTGCGAGGCCATTGCGGCGCTGGCCGCGCGCGAGCCCGGCAATCTGGTGCTGCAGTGCCAGGCCGCCCACATGCTCAATCAGGGCGGCCGGATTGAAGAGGCCCGGGCGTGCGCGCGCCAGGCGCTGACCCTGGCGCCTGATCATTTCGCGGCGCTGGAGGCCTGGACCGGCATATGCCTGGCGGCCGGTGACGCGGACGGCGCCCAGGACGGGGCGAGCCGTATGCTGGCTCTGGCGCCGGACAATCAGCAGGCGGTCAATCTGCAGGCCATGGTCTGGCGCATGACCGGCGATGCGCGCTTTGGCGAGGTCTATGATTACGAGGCGTTCGTGCGCCCGCAGATGATTGACCCGCCGCCGGGCTGGTCCAGCCGGGCGGCCTATCTCGCCGATCTCGCCGCCGAGCTCAAAGCCGCCCATCCCTACCGCACCCATCCGTTCGGCCAGTCAGTGCGCCATGGCAGCCAGCGCCCGGATATATTGTCGGTCAGGACCCCGGCCATCCAGGCCTTCCGTACGGCCATGGATCCGCTGGTGGAGGCCTATATCGCCGGGGTGGGGGAGGGCGGCGATCCCTTGCGCCGGCGGCGCGCGGCGCGCTGGCGCATTCACGGCATCTGGTCAGTCTGGCTCACCCCGGGCGGGTTTCACACCGATCATGTCCACCCGCAAGGCTGGCTGTCCTCGGCCTTTTATGTGGAGCTGCCCGATGCGGTGTCGGCGGGCGGGCGCGAGGGCTGGATCCGCTTTGGCGAGGCGGGCATTCCGGTGGCGCCGCCCCAGACCGCCCAGCACTGGGTCAAGCCCGAACCCGGCATGCTGGTGCTGTTTCCCTCCTATATGTGGCACGGCACGGTCCCGTTCGGCGGCGAGCAGGCGCGCCTGACCATGGCCATGGATATCGTCCCGGCCTGAGCGGGGCTTGATGCGGGGCCGCGTTTGAGGCTTGCAAGCGCGGCGCGCGGACGCTATGCCCCGCGCTCAGTTTCAAGGGGCGTTCCGGGTGCGGAGCGTCTCCGGTCAATCACCAGCGTAAGGGTCGAGACAATGGCCAAGGGTAAGTTTGAGCGTAACAAGCCGCACGTCAACATTGGCACGATTGGTCACGTTGACCATGGCAAGACGACGCTGACGGCTGCGATTACGAAGTATTTCGGCGAGTTCCGTGCGTATGACCAGATTGACGGCGCGCCGGAAGAAAAGGCGCGCGGGATCACAATCTCGACGGCGCACGTCGAGTACGAGACGCCGGGGCGTCACTACGCCCACGTCGACTGCCCGGGCCACGCGGACTATGTGAAGAACATGATCACGGGCGCGGCCCAGATGGACGGCGCTATCCT
>JAFIEB010000101.1 GCA_020832735.1 Oceanicaulis sp. | reverse complement strand
TCGGCGGGGCTCAACGGGCGCCGGGGTTGAGTTCATAATTCGCGCCCCATCACGAACATTTTGACTTAAAACCCGGGCCGGCCGCCATGCCCCCGGCCCGTTTGCGTTTAGGCCCGCGGTGCTTCAGGCCGAGGCCTTTTTCACCGCCTCCATATAGGCGCGCAGCACCGCATTCATGCGGGTCTGATAGCCGCGCCCGCCCTGCTTGAAGAAGTGCAGGACGTCGCGGTCCAGCCGCATCGTCACCTGCTTCTTGCCATAGCCGGGATGCCAAACGGCTTGCGCGAAGTCTTCCTCGGTGAGCTCCGGGATATCGGAGAAATCAATGTCCTCGTCGGGGATCGCCTCGATTTCGCGCAAGCGCTCCTCCGAGATCGGCGGCAGGTCTTCAAGATTGACCCTGATCGTGCGTCCCATAATAGCGCCTCCTCTCCTTCCGGCTCGCAGTCCGCGCCGACATTATTCGCACCCGGCCCGACCGGTCGGTATGAACAACCGCGATCACGGGCCGCCCGCGTAACGGGCCAACCGCTTTCCATCGCGCCTCGCCACCGGGTCCCGATCGCGCCGGAATCAGCACATAATCGCCGAAGAACAAGCCGGCAGCCTCGTCAAACCCGATCCCGTGCTTGGCCCGGTTGGCGCGGTCCTTGGCCTCATCCCATTCAAACTGCATTGTAGCTACAAATGTCGTTACGGACAAGCGCCTGAAAGGCGTATTTAGCTACAATATGCGCGCTTTGGGAGAGTTACAACTCCACCCCCAGCGCGCCGGCCACACTGAACACGTCCTTGTCGCCGCGGCCGCACATATTCATCAGGATGACGGCGTCCTTGCCCAGTTCACCGGCGAGGTCGCGGGTGCGGGCGAGCGCATGGGCGGGCTCCAGCGCCGGGATGATGCCTTCAAGCTGGGCGCACATCTGGAACATTTCCAACGCCTCGGCGTCTGTAGCGGACCGGTATTCGGCCCGTCCCATATCGTGCAGGAAGGCGTGTTCGGGGCCGATGCCGGGATAGTCGAGACCGGCGGAGATGGAGTGACCCTCCGTGATCTGACCATCAGCGTCCTGCAAGAGATAAGTGCGGTTGCCGTGCAGGATTCCAGGCTTGCCGCCATTCAGGCTGGCGGCGTGGTCGGGGGTGTCGAGGCCTTTGCCCGCCGCCTCCACGCCGATCAGGCGCACGCTTTCGTCTTCCAGGAAGGGATAGAACAGGCCCATGGCGTTGGACCCGCCGCCAATGCACGCCACCGCCGCGTCGGGCAGGCGGCCCAGGCGTTCGAGCATCTGCTCGCGCGCCTCGCGTCCGATCACGGACTGAAAATCGCGCACCATCATCGGGTACGGGTGGGGACCGGCCACCGTGCCGATCACGTAGAAGGTCTCGTCAGGATGGGTGACCCAGTCGCGCAGCGCCTCGTTCATGGCGTCTTTGAGCGTGCCGCGCCCGGCGGTGACGGCGTGGACTTTCGCGCCGAGCAGTTTCATCCGGAACACGTTGGGTTTCTGGCGCTCCACATCGGTGGCGCCCATGAACACCTCGCACGGAATGCCGAACCGGGCCGCCACCGTGGCGGTGGCCACGCCGTGCTGGCCCGCCCCGGTCTCGGCGATGATGCGCGTCTTGCCCATGCGCTTGGCCAGCAGAACCTGGCCCAGGCAGTTATTGATCTTGTGCGCGCCGGTATGGTTGAGCTCGTCGCGTTTGAACCAGATCTGCGCCCCGCCAAAGGCTTCGGTCAGGCGCTCGGCGAAATAGAGCGGGCTGGGACGGCCCACGAAATCGCGGCTGAACAGGTCGAACTCGGCGACGAAGTCCGGGTCATCCTTATACTGAGCATAGGCCGCCTCCAGCGCCAGAATATTGGGCATCAGCGTCTCGGCGACATAGCGCCCGCCATAAGCGCCGAACCGGCCGGCCGCATCGGGATACTGGGAGAAGGCGTTGGGCTTGGTCATGGGACGGTCCTGAAGATTGAGGCGGGGTGAGAGACAAGCCGCTTGCGGCTCACGGCGCAAGCGCGCCTTGCGCGCGGACTGCAGCGATAAAGGCTTCGATCTTCGCGATATCCTTGACGCCGGGCGCCGATTCCACGCCGGAGACCACGTCCACGCCGCGCGCGCCACTTTGGCCAATAGCGTCGGCGACGTTCTCCACACTCAACCCCCCGGCCAGCAGCCAGGGCGCGCCGGCATCAAACCCGTTCAAGAGCGCATAATCCCAGCCCACCCCCAGCCCGCCGGGCCGGTCGGCATTGGCGGGCGGTTTGGCGTCAAACACAAACCCGTCCACCGCCCCGCGCCAGCGCGCCGCCCGGTCCAGATCGGCGCGGCCTGACACGCCCAGCGCCTTCCACACGCCCTCGCCCACATAAGAGCGCACATCCTGGCACCGCGCCGGGCTTTCATCGCCGTGCAGCTGGATGATGTCGGGCTTCATGCGCACCAGCACCTCGCCCAGAAGCGCGTCATCAGGGTCCACCAGCACCGCCACCGACTTTGCCGAGCCCTTGCGCGCCGCCAGCGCCCCGGCGGCGGCAGGCGTCAGCGCGCGGGGAGATCGCGGGAATATGATGAAGCCCAGATAATCCGCCCCCGCCGCCCCAGCGGCGTCCACGGCGGCGGCGTCATTGAGGCCACAGAGTTTGACGGTCATGCTCATGGGGCGTGGATATAGGCCGGGTCGGGGGGATGAGGAAGCGAGTGGCGCCTGCCCGGGTGGCCGAGGCGCGTTGATCTCCTGACACCCGACATTCGCAGGATCACTCTGGCGATACCCCTCTCTCTCGCGTTTCCCCGGCGAAAGCCCGGGCCC
>JAFIEB010000096.1 GCA_020832735.1 Oceanicaulis sp. | reverse complement strand
TCGGCGCAGGCGCCCGACGCCTTGTCGAGTTCGGCTTCGGCTGTCTGGCGCGTGGCGTCAGCGTCGGCCAGCGCCGCCTCGGCGCGCGCCTGGGCCGGACCATCGGCGCCGGCCGGCGCGCGCAGGGATGTGATGTGGTGTTTGAGCCGGGCCAGCGCGTCGCGCGCCTCCTCATGCAATTCGGCCTCGCGCGCCTCGCCCGAACGCAGCTCCTCAAGCCGCTGGGTCAGGCGGGCGACGGCTTCATGGGCGGCCTCCACATCCCGGTCGAGCTGGTCGCGCGTGCGTTCGGCCAGGCGCAGGGCGGCGGCCGCTTCCGCCTCGCTCTGACGCAAGGGCTGCACGCGCGCCGACGCGGCTTCGGCGGCGACAGACGCCTCGGCGGCGGCGCGCAGCGCGGCATCGGCTTCGGCGCTGGCGTCAGCCAGTGCAGCGTCGGCCGCGCTGACCGCCTCGCTCGCCTCGCGCCAGCGGCGCAGCCACAACAGGCTTTCATAATCGCGGATGGTGACCGACAGCTCGCGATAGCGTCCGGCCTGGCGGGCCTGGCGCTGCAGGCTGGCGTGGCGGGAAGCGAGATCGTCGACGATTTCCTGCAGCCGGGCGAGATTGGCCTCGGCCGCATTCAGGCGCAGCTGGGATTCGCGCCTGCGCGCGCGCAGGCCGGCGACCCCGGCGGCTTCTTCCAGCACCCGGCGGCGGTTTTCCGGCCTGGCGCTGATCAGCTCGCTGATCTGGCCCTGACGCACCAGGGCGGGCGAGTTGGCGCCTGTGCCTGCATCGGCGAACAGGAGCTGCACGTCCTTGGCGCGCACCTCCTCGCCATTGATGGTGTAGTCAGAGCCCTTGCCGCGGGTGATGCGGCGCACGACCTGCAAAATCTCGGCGTCGTTGAAGCGCGCCGGCGCGGTGCGCGCGGTGTTGTCGACGGTCAGCGAGACTTCGGCGCGGTCGCGGGCGGGGCGGGTGTCGGTGCCCGAGAAGATCACGTCTTCCATGCCGCCGCCGCGCAGTGACTTGGCCGAGGTGGCGCCCATCACCCAGCGCAGGGCTTCAAGCAGGTTGGATTTGCCGCAGCCATTGGGCCCGATAATCCCGGTCAGGCCGGGATCAATGCGCAGCTCCGCAGCGTCGACGAACGACTTGAAGCCGGCCAGGCGCAACTGGGTGAACTTCACCACACCCTCCGATCACGCCGCCGCCAGCCTTTGAAAAGGCCCGGATCTATCCGGCGTCCCCATCCTCCGGCTCAGAGGCGTCCGCACCGTTTTCGCCTGGCGCATCAGCATTCTCAGGACCGGTTTCCGCTTCGGGCGCAGCCTCGTCTTCAACCGCGACACCTTCGCGAGCGAGGAAGTAGGCGATGATTCGCTCCATCGTGTCAGCGTCGTAATCAAGCTCGATCAGGCCCTGATCGTCGCTGATGGCCCGGCCATTGGCGCCAAACACCAGCATCGGGCGACGGTTCGCGCCCTGGCGACCGTCCGGGGCTTCCATGCCCTCCAGCGTGACGCCATTGATGATGAAGGACGGGGTGGCGCGAACGCCGTCGCGGCCGGCCTGCTCATTGGCGGCCTGGACCGCCTGGAAAATCTCGTCATTGCTCATGCAGGCCTGGAATTCGGCGTCGCTCAGGCCCGCGGTGCGCGCGATGGTGCGGAATTGCTGCTGTGCGCGGCCCTGGCCCTGCTGGATCGCGGTCACCAGAGCCTGCTGCTGGGCGAACAACAGGTCGAGCACGTCGAAATAGCGCTCTTCCGGGGCGCAGCGCGCCAGCATGAAGCCGGGCGTGGCCAGCGCCGGCAGGCCGGTGATCATCTCGCGGAAGACGTAGCGCACATGCCCGCTTTCGACATACCGGTCGACCACCGGCTTGCCGGTGGCGTGGAAATACGCGCACGCCGGACAGGCGGTGGAGGCGTATTCGATGAAGGTCAGCGGCGCGTCGGCCCGGCCCTTGGCGAAATCGCCCTCGCGCTCGTACTGGGAACGCCCGTCAGACGACCCGCCTCCGCACCCGGTCAGCGCCAGTCCTGCGGCCAGCGCCGCAGCGGCGGCCATTCGCGACATCACACCCATCACTGCTCTCCCTTCGGGCGCGGCGCCTGGGCGGGTCCGATGCGGACGCCCTCGCGTTCCTCCACCGCGCGCTGAAACTCGGTCATGATCGTATCAAGACTTTGCCCCTGACTGTCCAGACCTGGCGGCGCCGCCTGCGCCGCTTTGCGCGCCGCCGGGGCGGGGGCTGCGCCGTCCAGCGATCCCTGCACGATGCGCAGGCGTTTGGGCGCCCGGCCAGCATAGCGCGCAACGCGCTCCAGAATCCGCGCCGATTGCGCTTCCACCAGTGCTGCAGCCGGGCCGCGCGCGCGCACCACAAGGGTCAGCCCGCCAGCGCCGCCCTGCATCTTCTCCGGGCGTGAATGGGCCGCCAGCGGCGCGCCGACAATCTCCGCCCAGTGCTCGGCGAGCTCGGGCACGCCCGGCCCGTGATGGACCGTCAGGGGTTTGAGCACCCGCGCCAGAGCCGCCGCCCCCCCCGGGGGCGGCCCGAAGGGGGGACGTACCCCCTGGCGCTGCGCCCCCGCCC
>JAFIEB010000094.1 GCA_020832735.1 Oceanicaulis sp. | reverse complement strand
CCCCCCCCCCCCCCCCCCCCCCCCCCCCCCCCCCCCCCCCCCGCCGCCGTCAGGCGGCCAGCTTGAAGCTGCCACGCGCGGCGCCATCACCCCACCCCAACCCTCCCCTCAAGGGGAGGGAGGGCGCTTGCGAGCGTCTTCCTTGTCCTAGAGCGCGTCCACCGGGATTTTCAGATAGGTCATCCCGTTATCGTCCGCCGGGGGCATGTGGCCGGCGCGCATATTGACCTGGACCGAGGGCAGGATCAGCACGGGCATGGCCAGCGTGGCGTCGCGCTTTTCGCGCATGGCCACAAACTCATCCTCGCTGACGCCTTCATGCACGTGGATATTGTGCGCCTTCTGGGCGGCGACTGTGGTCTCCCACTGATAGTCCTCGCGGCCCTCGGGCAGATAATCGTGGCACATGAACAGGCGCGTCTCGTCCGGCAGGGCGAAGATTTTCTGTATGGAGCGGTAGAGCTCGCGCGCATCGCCGCCGGGGAAATCGCAGCGCGCGGTGCCATAGACGGGCATGAACAGCGTGTCGCCGACAAAGCCCGCATCGCCAATCACATAGGTCATGCAGGCCGGGGTGTGGCCCGGCGTGTGGAGGGCGCGCGCCTCGATGGAGCCGAGCTGGAATGTCTCGCCATCTTCAAACAGGCGGTCGAACTGCGAGCCGTCGCGCTGGAACTCGGTCCCGGCGTTGAACACCTTGCCGAACACGTCCTGCACGGTGCGGATATTCGAGCCGATGGCCAGCGTTCCGCCGACCTGCTCTTTCAGATACGGCGCGGCGGACAGGTGATCGGCGTGGACATGGGTCTCCAGGATCCACTGCACGGTCAGGCCCTGCGCGCGCACATAGTCAATCACCGCGTCGGCGTTGGCCTTGGAGGTGCGGCCCGATTTGGGGTCATAGTCCAGCACGGAGTCGATGATGGCGGCCTGTTTCGTCGCCGGGTCGGAGACGACATAGCTCACCGTAAACGTGGCCGGATCGAAGAAGGCTTTGACGTCGGGTGTCTGGGGAGATGGGCGGGTCATGATCAGATGTCCTTGTATTCGGGGGAGGGTGTCTTGAGGTCGGACGCGAACGCCGCGCACAGGGCGGTCATCAGAAGCTGGATGCGCGAATCCTTCAGCCGGTAATGCACCGCCTTGCCGTCGCGGCGCGTGGCCACCAGCCCCGCCGCGCGCAGGCGGGCGAGATCGCGCGACAGATTGGGCTGGCGCACGCCGGTGCGCTGCTCGATCTGGCTCACCGTGCGCTCGCCATCCATCAGCTCGCACGCAATCAGCAAGCGGCCGGGATTGGCCAGCAGCTTCAAAAGCCCGCTCACCTCCCCGGCGCGCATGCGCAGCTGCGCAATGTCGATCCCGGGTGAAGGGGCCGCCTCGTGCGGCGTCAATGTCTGGGTCCGGTCCATATCGGCGTCCTGGCGTTCGGGCCTTGCGTGATGCAAAGCCCCTTGCGTTTCGTCCTCACATATATCATTTATCAAAACTGATAATCAAGGGCGCACGGCGCGGCGCGATGTCTCACCCGGGCCGCCAGCCGCCCCCCGCTCACGAAAGGACGCTCCATGGACGCTGTCACCCCCTTCACCCCGGTCTCCGCCCTGATCGGCGGCGCGCTGATCGGCCTGTCGGCTGTCTGGCTGATGGCCGCCAATGGCCGCATCGCCGGCATATCCGGCATCACAGGCGGGCTGATCGGCCCGGCCGTCCCCGACCGGCTCTGGCGCCTCGCCTTCGTCGCCGGCCTCATCGCCGCGCCGCTGATCGTGATGCTCGCCGCCGGACCGGTGGAGATCTCCATTCAAGCCGGCCCCCTGACCCTCATCGCCGCCGGGCTGCTGGTGGGCGCGGGCACGCAGATGGGCTCGGGCTGCACCTCGGGGCATGGCGTGTGCGGGCTCAGCCTGTTCTCCCCGCGCAGCCTGGCCTCCGTCGCCGTGTTCATGGCCGCGGGCGCCGCGACCGTGTTCGTCACCCGCCACCTGATCGCATGAGGCCCGCCATGAGTGATACGCAAACCGCCCGCCCCGTCTCCACGCTGGCCCTGCCGCTCGCTGCCCTCGGCGCCGGCCTGATCTTCGGACTGGGTCTCGTCATCTCCGACATGATCAACCCGGCCAAGGTGCTCAATTTCCTGGACGTCGCCGGGACATGGGATCCCTCCCTCGCCTTCGTCATGGGCGGGGCGATGGGGGTCACGGCGCTGGGCTACCGCCTCATCCTTCCGCGCGGCAAGCCGCTGTTCGCCGGCAGCTTCTCCCTGCCCACCGCCCGCCAGCTGGACCCGCGCCTGATCGGCGGCGCGGCCCTGTTCGGCGCAGGCTGGGGCCTGGCCGGCTTCTGCCCCGGCCCGGCCCTGTCCGCTGCAGCGCTGGGCATGGGGGAGGTGTATATCTTTCTCATCGCCATGCTGGCGGGCATGGGCGGGTGGCGCTGGCTGGTGAAGTAAGCGTCCCCGCGCGCCAGCTGGACGGCGCTCCCGATCCGCGCGACTATGCCGGCCATACGGGGCAGGCGGGGGTGAGCCATCATGGATCTGGGTTTGACAGGCAAGGTGGCGCTGGTCACCGGGGCCAGCCGGGGCATCGGGCTGGCCATCGCCAAAGGGCTGGCCGAAGAAGGCGCGAAGCTCGTTCTGGCCGCGCGCGGGGCTGATGACCTGAACGCGGCGGCGCGCCAGATCGAGGACAGCGGCGGCGAGGCGCTGGCCCACAGCTGCGACGTGGCGGACGATGCGTCGGTGGCGGGGCTGGCCGAGGCGGCGCTGGCGCGTTTTGGCCGGGTCGATATCGTGATCAGCAACGCCTCGGCGCTCGCCGTCACGCCCGAGCGCTCCAGCTGGGATTCCAGCCTGTCGGTCGACCTGATGGGCGCTGTGCGCCTGGTGGACGCCTTCCTGCCCGGCATGCGCCAGCAGGGCGAAGGCGTGATCATCTTCACCTCGTCCATATCGGGCATCGAGGCGGCCCCGATGGACGATTACGCCTACACCTCGGCCAAGGCGGCGCTCAACGCCTACGCCAAGAAGCTGGCCGGCATCGAGGGGCCGAACGGCATAAGGGTCAATGCGCTATTGCCCGGCTCCATCGAGTTTCCCGGCGGCGGATGGGAGATGATCCGCCAGCACCAGCCCGAGCTCTATAACATGATCAAGGCGGGCATTCCGTTCGGACGGCTGGGCGCGCCCGAAGAAGTCGCCGACGCCGCCGTGTGGCTGGCCTCGCGCCGCGCCCGCTGGGTCACCGGCGCCTCATTGGTGGTTGATGGCGGCCAGTCCAAGGCCATCCGCTGACGCTGCGGCCAATTGTACGCAAATGACTGGAAAGACAAAAGCGGCTCCCGTTGCGTTTGCACACGCGCCTGTTCCGTGGTCATCTGCGCCGTTAACCATTCAACAGGGGGATGCATCATGATGATCTCCACACTCGCCTTGTCCTTGGCCACATCCTTGGCCCTGGGCATGGCCCAGCCGGCGCCTGCCGATGACGAGGCGCACGCCAGCGCAGAGGCCAGCCCGATCGTATTTGTCGAGCTGTGGCGCTCGCGTCCCGCCTGGCGCGCCCTGAGCACCGAGGAGCGGGCCGCCTATATCGACAGCATCCTGCCCACTATCGCGGAATTGCAGGAAATGGGCGTGGAGCTGCGCTTCAACGCCCTGGCCGATCCCGACACCAGCAATGATGCGGGCTATACATATATCGGCGTGCTGACCATGCCCGACCGCGACACCGCGCGCGCCTTCGAGGCGGCGGTGTCTGAGTCCGGGTTCTACGATTATTTCGACCAGATCAATGCGCGCGGCGAGGCGATCGCACCAGAGGCCATATTCGGCGCGATGATCGGGGAATAGGCGGCGCCCCGCCCCCGAGCGCTGCAGCGCTCAGGGGCGGGGGCGTTGCGTTCAACTCACCCTGCCTTCCCGAGCGACCGTAGGGAGGCCCGGGATCCATCCACCGTTTCTTTCCTCCTTCGAGGCGGTTTAGATGCGCCTGGATGGGTCCCGGATATTTGCTGCGCAAATTCCGGGAAGGCAGGGTTTGAGAGAGGGCGGGATAGAGTCACAGCCCCTCACTTCCCCCCGCGACATCGCCGCCCTGCGCCGCTAGGCTCCGCGTCTCAAATCCTGCCTGACCCGGAGCCGCCATGTCCGCCCTCGCCCTGCTCGCCGCCAACGGCGCCATCGTGATCGTGCTGTTCGCCGCGCTGTGGCTCGCCGCCCAGCGCACCCGCGATCCGAGCTTCGTGGACGCTTTCTGGGCGTTCGGCATTACACTCATGGCGGTGACGAGTTTTGTGCTGGCCGATGGCTGGGAGACGCGCCAGCTGGTCATCACGGGCCTCGCGCTGGTCTGGGGGCTGCGCCTGGGCGGTTATCTGTTCTGGCGCTGGCGCCATGAGGGCGCCGACAAGCGCTATGCCGCCCTGGTGCGCCACGCGGAAGAAAAGCGCGGCTGGGGCTTTGGCAAGACCACGGCCCTGTTCGTGTTCGGGCCGCAGGCGGGCCTGCTCTTCATCGCCAGCCTGCCCGTGCAGCTCGGCCAGGTGGCGGCGCAGCCCGCCGCTTTCGGCATCCTCGCCTTCACCGGCATGGCGCTCGCCGTATTCGGCATTGCGTATGAGACCATCGCCGACATCCAGCTCACCCGCTTCAAGGCCGCCCCCGCCAACAAGGGCCGCGTGCTCGATACCGGCGTGTGGGGCTGGAGCCGCCACCCCAATTATTTCGGCGAGGCCTGCGCCTGGTGGGGCATCTGGCTGATCGCGGCGGAAACCACGCCCGGCCTGTTCGCCATCATCGGCCCGCTGTTTGTCACCTGGACCCTGATGCGCTGGTCCGGCGCGCCGCTCCTGGAGCGCGGCCTGAAGAAATCGCGCCCCGGCTATGAGGATTATGT
Source organism: Oceanicaulis sp. (assembly GCA_020832735.1). Lineage (GTDB taxonomy): Bacteria > Pseudomonadota > Alphaproteobacteria > Caulobacterales > Maricaulaceae > Oceanicaulis. The sequence goes on along the minus strand of JAFIEB010000094.1, from coordinate 101 downwards.
GGCGCGGGTGTCACCCTTCGTGCCCCTGCCGCCGAAGAAGGGGTGAGGGGGGCTTCAGGAGCCGGCGCATCTCTTTCCTCCCCCGCTTGCGGGGGAGGTGG
>JAFIEB010000092.1 GCA_020832735.1 Oceanicaulis sp. | reverse complement strand
CTGGCGCGCGAGGCGGCGTCGGGATCGCTGGGGGGCCAGGTAATGTCGGCGCGCGCAGACACACAGGCCAGCGCATGCTCGCCCGTGCCGCAGGCGATCTCCAGCACATGCGCGCCCTCAGGCAGGCGCGCCGCCAGCGCAGCGGCGATGGCCGCGCGATTGCGCGCTGCGCTCGGCGAGGCCAGGCGCGCGCCGTCAGCGGCGCGCCCTTCATGGGCAAGGGGCGTGGTGGAGCTCATGGGCCCCTAGATAGTCCGATGGCGTTTGGTTTTGAAGGAAATTAGGCGGCTTGGGCTGCGGCGCCTCGGCGCAGGAGGATGACGCCCGCCTCCTTCTGGCCGAGCGCCTGCATCAGCCCGGCGATCGCATCCAGCTGCTGGATGGCCGCATCGCGGCGCGGCCCGTCATCCGCGCGCAGGTCTTCCAGCGCGCGCTGCCCGGCGTGTTCAAGCGCCTCGCCAAGCTCGCTCATCACAGTGTTGTGGGCGCCGCCCACGGCGGCCCGGCCTGCATCGTCACGCGTGAGGGACATGAACTGGCACAGCGCGGACGCAGCCTCCACATCCCGCGGCTCGGGCGGCGCCGGGCGCCGGCGCACCGGTCCGGGTTCAGGCGCCGCCCGGCCCAGCGCGCGGCGCGCGGCGTCATGAATCGCGCTCATCTGCTCGCTCGCGCGCGAGCGCAGCGTCATGATGCGCCGGCCCCACGGGCCGTCCTTGCGAATGCCGATCTCGCGCGTCATGCCGATGGTGACGGCGGCGAAGGCGGCCAGCTCGCCCGCAGCCGCACGCGCCTCCCCGGGCGTGCGCGGCACGCGGCTGAAGCCGGCCAGGTGATGTTCGGCGTCACGCAGGAGCACGTCGCCGATCAGCGCCATGTCGGTGCTGCCCACCAGCAGGTCGTCCTCACGCTGGGTGATGCGCTCAAACACCCGCAGCAGCCGCCAGGGGCGGCTGAAGCGCGCCATCACCAGCAACAACACCCAGGGCCCCGCATCCGGATCAGCGGACGCGGCGGTCTCATAGCGATCGCGGATCAGGGCGCACAACGCATCGTCTGGATCGTCGATCACCTGGGGCAGACCTGCGAGCGCCGAGCGCAGCACAGGCGCCAGGCGCAGGAGCACGGCCACATCGCGCACAGCGTCGAATTCCTCCACGCCCAGCCGCGCCTTCAGGCGCTTGTCCGCGCGCGGATCGTCCTTGATTGCATCCAGCTGCGCCAGCAGGGCCTGCGCCGCTTCAACCCGGTCCGGATCGAGCCGTCCGGGATCGTCGGGACCGGCGTAATCTAGCGCCGCCTCGCGCGCATGCCGGGCCGCCTGCGGCGCCAGATCATCGCGTATCCATTGCCACAGCGAGTCCAGCAGGGCCGGCGGCGCGACCGACACGGCGGGACGGTCCTCTCCCGGCTCGCCGGACAGTGGGCCCACAGGGGCGAAAAAGCGCTCGCGCGCCGCCTTGTCGGGATCAAGCCTGCAGACCGACAACAACCGGCCCAGCGACGGATCCGCCTCCCCCGCCATGGCGCACAGACGCGAAGCCATGTCGCCAGGCAGGCTGGCGAGCAAGGCGCGCAACTGGTCAAGTTTTTCCGGTCGCAGCGGACCCATGCCTCGCTCCTGAGCGGATTCAGCGAATCATCATCTCACAGACACGGTTAACGCCGCTTTGCCTAGGCGGGCGGGCCGCCGGGCAGGTCCAGGCGCGCGCGCAGCCCGCCCAGCGGCGAGGCGTCCAGCGTCAGCTCTCCGCCATAGGCGCGGGCCAGATCGGTGACGATGGCCAGCCCCAGCCCCGTGCCGGGCGCCTGCTCGTCCAGCCGCACCCCGCGCGCCAGCGCCTGGCGGCGCTGCTCCTCGCTCAGGCCCGGCCCGTCATCCTCCACCACGATCTCCAGTCGGCCCGGCGCGCCCGGCCTGGCGCTGACGCGCACCCGGCCCGTGGCCCACTTGCAGGCATTATCCAGAAGATTGCCGGCCAGATCCTCAAGGTCCTGGCGCTCGCCGCGGAACACCGCGCCGGGCTCGGCCCGCTCGTCTATCTCCACCCCGCGCCGGGCGTAGATGCGACGCAGCGTCCGCGCCAGATCGCCGATCACGGCGTCCGCTGGCGTGCGCGCGCCAATGGCGCGGGCGTTGGCGGCGGCCCGCGCGCGGCGCAGATGATGCTCGACCTGATCGGTCATGGCCCGGGTCTGGCGCGTCACCAGCTCGGCCAGCGCGCCGGACTGGCCGCGCGCCTCATTGCCCAGAACAGTGAGCGGGGTCTTGAGCGCATGGGCCAGATTGCCGACATGGGTGCGCGCACGGTCCACAACCTCGCGCGAGTGATCCAAAAGGGCGTTGAGCTCCTCGGCCAGCGGCTTGATCTCGCGCGGAAAATCGCCGCTGACCCATTCGGCCTTGCCGTCGCGCACCTGCGCCACCGCCTCGCCCATGCGCAGCACCGGCGCCAGGCCCAGGCGCACCAGCACCACCACGCCGGCCGCCAGCGCGCCGGCGAACGCGGCCAGCAGCGCTATCGCGGCCAGGGCGAAATCGCGCACGCGGCGGTCGGACGGGCGCCGGTCCTCGGCGGCGGCCAGCACGACAGGTCCGAACCCCTCGATCACCACCGCGCGCACGTGCACGCGCAAGGGCTCCAGATTGGGCCCGCGGCTCTCCCCGATCACCGTCAGTCCGGGTTGGGACAGCGCCAGGTTCACCAGCGGCCCGGCGGTGTCGAGACGTTCATTGGCCAGGGAATCTGAACGCAGAAGGCTCCCGCCGGGCTCATCGCCGGCGCTGAACACCTGCCAGTAGCGCCCCGACAAAGCCTGGAAATATCCCGGATCAAGCGGGCGCTGGTCGAGCTCCAGCCCGCCGGCGCCAACCGGCTCGACATGGGCGATGAGAGATTCCACCACGCCGCCCAGCCGGTCATCGAGATCGCGCAGCACGGTGGACTGGAACAACAAGGTCAGCGCCGCGGCGCCCACCACCAGAAGCGCCAACGCCCAGACCAGGGCGGCCAGCACCAGCCGGCGCACCATGGAGCCTTTTTCGATGAGGTCCGGTCGCCCGGTCTGGTCTTGCGTTTCGTTCACCCGGTCCTGGCGTCCATGCGTCCGGCGTCTGGATCAACCAGACGATAGCCCAGCCCGCGCACGGTTTCGATCCGGTCATTGCCGATTTTCTTGCGCAGGCGCCCGACAAACACCTCTATGGTGTTGGAATCACGGTCGAAATCTTGATCGTAAATATGCTCCACCAGCTCGGTGCGCGAGATCACGCGGTCCTTGTGGTGCATGAGATAGCTCAGAAGGCGGAATTCATGGCTGGTGAGCTTGACCAGCTGGTCGCCTAGGAACACCCGCGCCCCGCGCGTATCAAGCGTCAGCGTCCCGCTTTCCAGCATGGCGCTGGCGTGGCCGGCGGCGCGCCGGGTCAGGGCGCGCAGGCGCGCAAGCAATTCTTCGGGGTGGAAGGGCTTGGTGAGGTAATCATCGGCGCCGGCGTCAAATCCGGCCACCTTCTCGCTCCACCGGTCGCGGGCGGTCAGGATCAGCACCGGCGTGGATATGCCCGCCTTACGCCAGCGCTCCAGCACCGACACGCCGTCCAGCTTGGGCAGGCCCAGATCGAGCACGATGGCGTCATAGGGTTCGGTCTCGCCCAGATGCCAGCCATCCTCGCCGTCGGCGGCCGAATCCACCGCATAGCCTGCATGCTGCAGGGTGTCGGCCAGCTGGCGGTTCAGGTCGGCGTCGTCTTCCACGATGAGCGCGCGCATGGGCGGGGCTCCTTCCTGTGTTTATCCGATGACCCGGCCGGTGCGCGCATCCACGCGCACGTCGCGGCGGTGACCATCGCGGGTCACGATGCGGATGATGTAGAGCGGCTGCGGGCCGCCCTGGAAACGGCCGGTGACGTATTGCGAACCGGGATGGGCGCGCAGCGCGGCGTCGACGGCCACACGCATCGGCACGATATCAGCCTGCACGGCCAGCTCGTACACGCTCTCATCCCCGATAGCGGTCACGTCCGCACGCGCAGGCGCAGCGGCGCCGGCGCTGACGGCGGCCAGCGCGGCGAGGGCAAGGACGGAGGCGAGCATCTGTTTCATGCGTACTGTTCTGGCAATCAGCGGCTGAACGGCCTGTGAACATGCACGATGGCGGCCATTCATGAACAGCGCCTCGCGCAGGCGCCCTTACAGCTCAGGCGCGATGGCGCCGGCGCGGATCATACCCCGCCGGCGGGGTCCAGCCTTCCAGAAACGCCTCCAGCGCCGGATCGCCGGGCGGCAGGTCCACCATCAGCCGGATGATCTGGTCGCCGCGCTTGCCGTCCGGGCCGGGCGCGCCCTTGCCGCGCAGGCGCAGCTGGGCGCCTGAGCTGCTGCCCGCCGGCACGCGCACCTCCACCGGCCCGTCCACGGTCGGCGCGCGCACCACGCCGCCCAGCACCGCTTCTTTCAGCGTGACCGGCAGGTCGAGGCGCACGTCCCGCCCCTCGCGCCGGAAAAAGGGATGTTCGCGGATGCGCACCGTGATCAGCGCATCGCCCGGGCGCCCGCCATAGGGGCTTTGAGCGCCCTGCCCGCGCAGGCGCAGGACCTGGCCGTCCTCCACCCCGGCGGGCACGGTGATCTCGATGGGCCGCGCACCCTGCAGGCTGACGCGCTTTTTCGCGCCCAGCACCGATTCTTCAAAGCTGACCGTGATCTCGCCGCGCATGTCGGCGCCCGGCGCGGTGCGCCGGGACGCGCCGGGCCCGCGCGCGCGCTCGGCGAACAGATCGGCGAACAGGTCGGATATGTCTTCAAAGCGCCCGGCCGGGCCGCGCTGGCCGGGCGGCGCGTCAGGGCGCGAGCGATAGTGGAAGGGCGCGCGCTCGCGCCCCTCGGCGTCAATCTCGCCGCGGTCGAACTTGGCGCGCGCCTCGGGCGTCGACAAAAGCTTGAAGGCGCGCGTGACTTCCTTGAACCGGTCCTCGGCCTTGGCGTCATCGGGACGCGCGTCGGGGTGCAGCTCTTTGGCCAGCTTGCGGTAGGCGCGCCGGATCTCCTCGGCCGAAGCCGATTTGTCCACGCCGAGAATCGCATAGGGATCACGCATCACGTACCGGCATGTAGCAGCCCCGCGCGCGCCTTGCGAGCGGCGTGCATCGTGCCCGCCGCACGCCGCGCGCCCTCAATCGAGCAATTTCTTTTGAAGGATCTCGTTGACGGCCTGGGGATTGGCCTTGCCGCCCATGGCCTTCATCACCTGGCCGACGAACCAGCCCATGGCCTTGGGCTTCTCGCGCACCTGGGCGGCCTGGCCGGGATTGGCGGCGATGAGATCGTCGATCACCTTCTCGATGGCGCCCGTGTCAGTGACCTGTTTCAGGCCGCGCGCCTCGACAATCTCAGCCGGGTCGCCGCCCTCGGACCAGACGATTTCAAACACGTCCTTGGCGATCTTGCCGGAGATGACGTTGGCGGTGATCAGGCTGACAAGCCCCGCCAGCTGGGCCGGGCTCACCGGGCTTTCGGTGATGCCGAGCCCTTCCTTGTTGAGACGGCCGAACAGCTCGTTATTGACCCAGTTGGCCGACAGCTTGGCGTCCGCGCCCTCGATCACGGATTCAAAATAATCCGCCCGGTCCTTGTCGGCGGCCAGCACAGAGGCGTCGTATTCCGAGAGGCCCAGCACCTCGACAAAGCGCTTGCGCTTGTCGGCCGGCAGCTCGGGCAGATTGGCCTTGATGTCATCGATGAAGCTCTGTTCGAGCACCAGCGGGGTCAGGTCGGGATCAGGGAAATAGCGGTAGTCATGCGCCTCTTCCTTGGAGCGCATGGAGCGCGTCACCCCGGTATTGGCGTCGAACAGGCGGGTCTGCTGGATGATCTTGCCGCCGTCTTCCAGAATGTCGATCTGGCGGCGCGCCTCGTACTCGATGGCCTGCATGATGAAGCGCAGCGAGTTGACGTTCTTGATCTCGCAGCGTGTGCCCAGATGCTTGAAATCGCCGGTGGCGGCGAATTTCTCGTACTGGCCGGGCTTGCACACAGACACGTTCACGTCGGCGCGCATCTGGCCCTTCTCCATGTCCCCGCCGCAGGTGTCGAGATAGCGCAATATCGTGCGCAGCGTGCGCACGTAGGCCGCCGCATCGCCGGGCGAGCGCACATGCGGGCGCGAGACGATCTCCATCAGCGCCACGCCGCAGCGGTTGAGATCCACATAGGTGGCGTTGGGATCGAGATCATGGATCGACTTGCCCGCATCCTGTTCGAGATGCAGGCGCTCGATACCGACGGTGAAGCGCGAGCCGTCATCGCGCTCGCACTCGATCTCGCCCTCGCCCACTATGGGAAAGGCGAACTGGCTGATCTGATAGCCCTGGGGCAAGTCGGGATAGAAGTAATTCTTCCGGTCAAAGCGCGAGAACGCATTGATCTGCGCGTTCAGGCCGAGGCCCGTGCGCACCGCCTGCTCGACGCAGAATTTGTTGAGCACGGGCAGCATGCCCGGCATGCCCGCATCCACCAGCGAGACCTGGGTGTTGGGCTCGGACCCGAACTCGGTGGAGGCGCCGGAGAACAGCTTGGAGCGGCTCTTGACCTGGGCATGGACCTCCAGACCCACGACAATCTCCCACTCGCCGGTGGCGCCGGGCAGAACATAGCGGTGGTCGTCAGCGTCGAGCGGCATGGCGGATTCCTTATCTTTGCAGAAGTATTTCGTAAGGCTCAAGCCGGTCAGGAGCGCCCTTCGCATCACGTTTAATTTGGCCGAACACAATTTGCGAAACCGCTTGCTCTGAACCAAATAGCTCATTCGCAATCTGCTTGCCAATGGCTGGGTCTGGTTGATTTCGAAGGAACCGCAACACTTCCACTCCAACTCTAGTGAGCTTGTAAATTCCTATTACCTTTTTACAATTAGCAGAGAAAATCACATTGAATCCGTATGATCCCACCTGCATAAACAATACTTCTTCTTTTTTAGGCTCCATTGTATGACTAACGCCCCGCGAACTTATCAGTCCAGCGTCGGATGCAGCCACTAGATTTAAAAATCTTTCGCCCGATTCAAACATTTTTATGGCTGGGATAAAATCATTATTGATGACGTATTCAGAAATTGATTCAAATATCTTAGCCGTTTCCATATCAATCTCTGACATGAAACCGAGAGTTCGAAGAGAGAACGCTCCCGGCCTCCTTATCTCGCCAGCCAAAACCCGGCCCCAAAGATCGCGCATACGCTCGCTTGATGCCTTATCTGCATAGTCGGAAAAATGATTTAACCAATCCTCATCAATCTCCTCATCAGATCTCACCTCTTCTTGAAATTCTGATTTTTTATTTTCTTTAAGCTCATCAATGGTCACATAAAAAATGGCCTCTCTATTTTCTTGCTTTCTGATTCTCTCGGGCAACCATGCAATCCGCGCGCGGTCTACAATATCGTGATCTCCAGCATTTTTTAAAGCTGCCACTTGAGCTAGCTCATTAACCAATAAACTTCGCGCTGCAGCCTCTGTCTCCACTGACTTTGTATTTCGATCAATCCGAGCATACAGATTGTCAAAACCACCTGCACAAAGACGATCAAATGCTTGCCGTGTCCGTTTAAGAGGTAAATTTGGTATGGCTTCGACAAGCGGCCCAAAGATGCGCTCAAACCAGTTTTCTGAGACCTCCGAAGGAAGTTGTTTTTCATCTTCTTTCATCAAACTCACCGATTTTAGAAACTACCCTAGGCCCCTAGGCTTCTCGGGCATACAACTTTAAAACCCTGACCAATCTTCGCACGCTTCCACCGATAGAATAAGCGGATCGTGCGTCGCCCGGCTATTCCTTTAGGTCCCTGTTTCGGCCCGCCACGCCGCGCCGTCAAGCGTGCGGTGTGCGCCAAACAGTTCCGGTCGCATGCCTGCACGTCTCAGGCAATATGGACAGGGTTGCTCGGGGAGACGCGATCATGATCCGGTTGATGCTGGCGGTTTTGAGCCTTGGTCTGGCGGCGGGCGCGGCCCAGGCGCAGACGCAGAAGCCTTCAGACGAACTGGAAGGCATGCTGCGCGCCCTGGCTATGATCGGGGGCCTTGGCGCATCAGAGGAGGAGGCCGCCGCCATTGCGGCTGCGGCTGCGGTTCACCCGCTGGGCTCCAGGCTCAATCCGGTGCGCGCCAACATGCCCGAAGGCCAGCGCGCCTATCTGCAACGCCTGCGCTGCGCCAACGGGCGCGCACCGTCCTTCCGCCGCATCGGAAGCGATGGCGAGAGCATATACGGCAATATCCTCGACCTATACGAGGTCAATTGCCGCCGCGCCGAGCCGGGCCGTGTGGACGTCTTCATCGACATGTACCATTTGCATGTGGAGGAAGCGCCGGTCCCGGGCTTTACGATCGTCGCGCCAAGATAGGCGGCGGCGGCTCGGAATCGTTCGTAGCGCGGCGCCGCACCCCTCGCCTTTACCCTCACCCGTCCGCGTCCAGCGGAGCGATGTCGAAATGGAGCACGTCTTCGCGGCGGCCGAGCTTTGTATAGAGCGCGACCGGGGCCGCGTCGCCGTGATCGGCCTGGATCATCAGCACCCATGCGCCCCATTCGGGGGCGCGCCGGCGCACATGGTTGATGAGAGCCGTGGCGACGCCCTGACGGCGGCGCGCCTGCGCCACGGCGAGGTCATAGATATAGATCTCGCTGCGCGCCTGCTCGAACTTGCGCATGACGTACGCGGCCAGCCCGCCAATCACCTCGCCGCCCTCAAGCGCGGCAAGGGCGATGAAATCAGGATTGGCCAGCAGCCGGTCGCGGTAATCGGCCGGCGGCATGGCGCCGGTATAGGTCTGAAGTTCGTTGAATTCGGTTCCAAACAGCCTCAGCCAGGCCTCATAGAGGTCCGCTTCGCCCGGGCCGATATCAACGATCTCCACCACAGGCGCGTCCCCCGCCGATCAGGCCGCCGATCTTGGCGCCGCCGCGCGCACGCCCGCATCCACATGGCTTTCGAACTTCTCGAAATTGGCCATGAACATGTCGGCGAGTTTGCGCGCCTGGGAGTCATAGCCTTCCGGGTCCGCCCAGGTCTGGCGCGGGTCCAGAAGCCTGGGATCAACGCCTGGCACGGATTTCGGCACGGCGAAGCCGAACACCGGGTCGGTGCGCATGTCCGCCCCGGCCAGCGAGCCGTCGAGCGCGGCGTTCAACAGCGCGCGCGTCACCTTGATCGGCATGCGCTCGCCCACGCCGTATGGGCCGCCGGTCCAGCCGGTGTTGACCAGCCAGCAATCGGCGCCGTGGCGGGCGATCAGGTCTTTGAGGAGCGCGCCGTACTCGGCCGGATGGCGCGGCATGAAGGGCGCGCCAAAGCAGGTGGAGAAGGTGGCGCTGGGTTCGGTGACGCCTTTTTCCGTGCCCGCCACCTTGGCCGTATAGCCCGACAGGAAGTGATACATCGCCATGGCCGGCGTCAGCCGGGCGATGGGCGGCATCACCCCGAACGCATCGCAGGTGAGCATGACGATGTTGCGCGGATGGCCGCACACATTCGTCTCACAGGCATTGGGAATATAGTGCAGCGGATAGGCCCCGCGCGAGTTTTCCGCCAGCGAAGCGTCGTCGAGATCGAGCTCGCGGGTGACCGGATCCATCACCACGTTTTCCAGCACCGTGCCCCACATGCGCGTGGTGGCGTGGATTTGCGGCTCGGCCTCGGGCGACAGGCGGATCATCTTGGCGTAGCAGCCGCCCTCGAAATTGAACAGGCCGTCGGGCGACCAGCCATGCTCGTCATCGCCGATGAGGGTGCGGTCAGGATCGGCCGACAGCGTGGTCTTGCCGGTGCCCGACAGGCCGAAGAACACTGCCGCATCGCCCGCCTGGCCCACATTGACCGAGCAGTGCATCGGCATGATGCGCTTTTCGGGCAGAAGATAGTTGAGGATGGTGAAGACCGATTTCTTGGTCTCTCCCGCATAGGACGTGCCGCCGATCAGCACCAGGCGCTCGGCGAAATTGACCGCGATCACGGTCTTGGACCGCACGCCATGGCGCGCCGGATCCGCCTCGAAGCTCGGCAGATTGACGATGGTGAAGCCGGCTTCAAACCCGGCGAGCTCGCTGGGGTCCGGCCGGCGCAGCAAATGGCGGATGAACAGGCCGTGCCAGGCCAGCTCTGTGACCACGCGCACTGGCAGGCGATGGGCCGGATCGGCGCCGCCGAACAGCTCGTGCACGAACAGCTCGCGCCCGGCCATGTGGGCGCGCACATCATCCCACAGCACCTTGAAATGCGCCGGGCTCATGGATTCGTTGAAATCCCACCAGACGGTGTTTTCGGTGGAGGCGTCGCGCACAGTGAACTTGTCGCGCGCCGAGCGGCCGGTGTGCTGGCCGGTCTCGACAACCAGCGGGCCGCCCCTGGCCACGCGGCCCTCGCCGCGGCGCACAGCCTCCTCGTAGAGCGCTTCTTCAGTCCAGTTGTAGTGAAGGTGCGCGCCGGTCACGCCGAGATCACGCAGATCCCTGGCCGGTATCTGGCCGTCAGCCATGTCTCTTCCCCCCTGTCGGGACTGTGGGCGATGTTCCCGGCCGCCCTCTGCCGGAGCGGTCCATGGCGACCCTTCTAGCCCCGGGCGCAGCAAAAATCACCCCTGAGCTCAGCGCGCGCCGGCGCCATTTGCACACCGGCCCGGCTGGGATAGCCTGCGCGTAACGCGAATTTGGAAAGGATGACGGGCCTATGACCCTGACAGGACTGATCATGGCCGGGGCGCTGGCCCTGACGCCCGGCGCGGCAACGGAGGCAGGCATGCTGGATGAAGCGGCGGCGCAGCGGTTCGCCGCCCTGGCGCTGGATTGCGTCCACCGCGAATACCCCAACAAAATCGCCCATGTGATGGTCTCGGACGATGACGCGCTGCCGCCGCGCGCGCTCACACCCATCTTCTATGGCTGTTTTGACTGGCACTCGGCGGTGCACGGCCACTGGCTGCTTGCGCGCCTGGCCCGGCTCTTCCCCGACGCGCCATTCGCAGACGCCGCCCGCGCCGCGCTGGCGCAGAGCTTTACTGAAACGAACATGGCCGGCGAGCTCGTCTATTTCGACGGCGAGGGGCGCGCATCGTTCGAGCGGCCCTATGGGCTGGCGTGGTTTCTTCAGCTCACGGCCGAGCTGCGCGCCTGGGACGATCCACAGGCGCAGGAGTGGGCGCAGGTGCTGGCGCCGCTGGAAGATGTGATCGAGAACCGCTTCCTCACCTGGCTGCCAAACCTGGTCTATCCGGTGCGCTCGGGCACCCATAACCAGACCGCCTTCGGCTTTGCGCTGACGCTGGACTGGGCGCGCGAAGCGGGGCGCGAGGAACTGGCTGACATGCTGGCCGCCAAGTCGCGCGCCTTTCATCTCGAAGACCGGGCCTGCCCGCTGCATTACGAGCCGTCGGGGACCGATTTCCTGTCGCCCTGCCTGATGACCGCCGATCTGATGCGCCGGGTGATCCCGGCTGAGGACTATCCCGCCTGGCTGTCAGCCTATCTGCCTGGCATCCCCGAGGACGGCTCGGCGGACTGGCTGGCGCCGGGCGTGGTGCTGGACCCGTCAGACGGCCATCTGGTCCATCTCGACGGGGTCAATCTGTCGCGTGCCTGGAATCTGCAAGGCATCGCCGCCAGCCTGCCCGAAGGCGATCCGCGCATCGCGTCCCTCAACGCCGCCGAGGCGGTGCATACCGAGGCCGGCGTCGCGGCGGTGTCCGAAGAACATTACGAGGGCAGCCACTGGCTGGCGAGCTTTGCGGTCTATCTCGTCAGCGGCAAGGCGCGCGAGGCGGTGACGCCCTGAACTCTCAAAGCCCCGTGCGCGCCTGGATCGCCGCCGTGACGCGCGCGTGCAGGCCGTGAGGGTCCAGCGCGGCGTCGAGCTCCGCCTGATCGCCGGCGGTCTGTACCGCCTCCAGCCTCATGTCCCGCCAGAGCTTTAAAAGGAAGCCGCCATGATCGTCCGGCGCCCAGTCATGGCGCGCTTGCGGCGAGGCGAGGCTCGCCAGCAGGGCCGTGTCCGACGGATCGGGCCGTGAGGCCGGGGTCCCTGGATGAGCGGCGAGGTGAGCCGCGATGGATTGCAGCGCGCCCGCCCGGTCATCGCCCCAGCGCTCAACGCGGACCTCAAGCGCCAGCGCCGGCAGCCGGCCGAGATGGGCGCTCAACGGATCGCGGTCCATCGCCCCGATCAGGGTAGGAACGCCCACCCGGTCCGGCCCGTCCTCGCCCCTGGCCTTGAACGCGGCGCGGTAGGGGGCGGGGTAGTGTTCGTGCGCCGTCAGCCAGTCGCGCAGGCGGCGCAGGCGCGTCTCCATGGGCGTGGGCGGCAGAGACATGCGGCCATCCAGCCTTGCGTGATGCCAGGGAAAGAAGATCAATTGCTCTTCAAGCCGCGCCCAGATGCGCGCGAGGTGCGATCCATCGGCGGCGGGCGGGAAAGTCACGCAGTAATGCGCCAGCAGGTCGGCCCGCTCCTCCGGCGTCCACACCGCCAGCCCGTCGACCGCCAGCGCAGCAACCCGCTCCGGTGAGATCAGAGCGGCGGCCATCGCCGTGCCCGCCCCGGTATGAAACCCGTAAAGCCCTGCGCGCGCTACGCCCATCACGTCCATGAAGGCGATCAGATGGCGCGCATAATCGGCGCGGTCCGGATCTGCCTGGTCCAGAGGCTCAGACAGGCCGTTGCCGGGCGTATCCAGCGCGATGACGCTCATGCGCAGCGACAGCACCCGGGCCGCCTCATGCACCGCGCTGGCGCTTTCCGGCGAACCGTGGAGGAGGATCGCCGCCGGCGCGCCCGGCGGCCCGGACCGCCGGTAATGCACCGTCCGGCCCTGCACAATCACCGCGCCGCGGCGGCCCCAGGCGTGGGTTGGCAAGTTCATAGCGCAACAAGCGCCTTGCCGCGATTGCGCCCCGCCATCAGGCGCTCGAACACCGCTGGCGCTTCGGCGAGGCCGTCTGCAATATCCTCGGCGATGACCAGCCGCCCGGCTTCGGCCAGAGGCTGGCACTCGGCGAGGAATTCATTCCAGCGGTCATAGAAATCATAGACCACCAGCCCGTGCAGGCTCGCCCGCTTGCCGATGATCAGGCCGAAGGGGACGCCCGGCGCGGGCGCGTCGCTGTGATAATGCGCCGCCAGTCCGCACAGCACCGCGCGGCCATAGGATTTCATATGGGTCAGGGCCAGGGTCAGGATCTCGCTCGACACGTTTTCAAAATGCACGCTGATCCCGCCAGCCGCCGCCTCGGCCAGCGCGTCGCGCCAGCCTTCGGCGCGGTAGTCAATGCAGGCGTCAAAGCCATAACTCTCGCGCACCAGCGCGCTTTTCTCCGCCCCGCCCGCTATGCCGATCACTTTCGCTGCGCCGCGCGCCCGGGCGATCTGGCCCGCCGCGCCGCCCACCGCGCCCGCCGCCGCGTCGATCAGGACAACATCACCGTCCGTCACCTTGGCCAGCTGCGTCATCCCCGCCCAGGCTGTCAGGCCCGGCATTCCGAGGGCGGAGAGGAAGACCGACGCCGACAGAGCGCCCGGCGCGATCACCCTGACATCACCTTCCAGCGCGGGGGCGTAGTCGCGCCAGCCCGCGCCCATCATGTGCACCATCGCACCTTCAGGGATCGCGCAGCGGCTCTCCTCCACCGCGCCCACGCCATGGCCGGGGATCGCCTCGCGCATCGGTTCGGGCGCCGCCTCGCCCATATGCCGCCCGCGCAGACGCGCGCCCACATACGGGTCCATGGACACATGGCTCAGCCGCACCAGAACGCCGCCTTCAGGGCATTCAGGGCGCGCTGTCTCGACCAGGGCGAAATCCCCCGCCTGCGGCGTGTGATCGAGCGGCGCGCGAAGCACGGCTTGCTGCATGGTGGTGCTCATGGAGGCGGTCCTGACGGGCTGGCTGAATTTGTCCGGACTATTTATCGCGGATCAAGCGCGCCGCGCCAAGGTGCGGGTTCATTGGGGGGCGAGGAAAGGTACCCAGTCGCCTCTCAATTTGCGTTTCCCCGGGGGAAGCCGGGGGGGCCGCATATAGGTTTGTGTGGGGGCCCCGGGGGGGGGGGGGGGGGCGGGGGGGGGGGGGGGGGGGGGGGGGGGGGGG
>JAFIEB010000090.1 GCA_020832735.1 Oceanicaulis sp. | reverse complement strand
CCCCCCCCCCCCCCCCCCCCCCCCCCCCCGGGGCGGCCGGGGCCCCCCTCGAGTTATCACCCCCCCCCACCCCCAACCATCAAAACCGCGGGGCGCGCCCCCCCCCCCCCCGGCTTGCTTTTGGGCCGGCTATTTTGAAGGCAGGCCCTTGCCTGCAGGCGCCTCAGGCGCCCTCCCCCTCCTCCAGCCCGACGCGCGCAGCCAGCGCAGCGGCCATGAAGGCGTCCAGATCGCCGTCCAGCACGCCTTGGGTGTCGGAGGTCTCCACCTGGGTGCGCAGATCCTTGACCATCTGATAGGGCTGCAGGACGTAGGAGCGGATCTGGTGGCCCCAGCCGATATCGGTCTTGGAATCAGCCTCCGCCTGGGCTTCGGCCTCGCGCCTTTGCAATTCCTGCTCGTACAGACGCGCGCGCAGCATGGTCCAGGCCTGGGCGCGGTTCTTGTGCTGGGAGCGTTCCGACTGGCAGGCCACCACGATGCCTGACGGGATATGGGTCAGGCGCACCGCCGAATCGGTCTTGTTGATGTGCTGGCCGCCGGCGCCCGAGGCGCGGTAGGTGTCGGTGCGCACGTCCTTGTCCAGGATCTCGATCTCGATGGTGTCGTCCACCAGCGGATAGGACCAGACGCTGGCGAAGCTGGTGTGGCGCCGGCCCGAGCTGTCATAGGGCGAGATGCGCACCAGCCGGTGCACGCCCGCCTCGGTCTTCAGCCAGCCATAGGCGTTCTCGCCCTTGATCAGGAGGGTGACCGATTTGAGCCCCGCCTCCTCGCCGGCCTGGGCCTCGATCACCTCGACCTTGTAGCCGGACTTCTCCGCCCAGCGCGTATACATGCGCGCCAGCATCTCGGCCCAGTCCTGGGCCTCGGTGCCGCCTGCGCCCGGATGGATTTCCAGATAGCTGTCATTGGCGTCCGCCTCGCCCGAGAGCAGCGCCTGCAGCTCGGCCTTGCCCGCGCGCGCCTTCACCGTACGCAGGGCTGAAAGCGCTTCCTCATACAGGCCGTCATCACCTTCGGCTTCGGCCATCTCGGCCAGCTCGACGGTGTCGGACAGCTCGGTCTCGATCTCGCGCACCTCGCGGATCGCCGCATCCAGCCGGTTGCGCTCGCGCATCAGCGACTGGGCCTGATCGGGATTGTTCCAGAGGTCCGGGTCCTCGGCTCGCGCGTTCAGTTCGTCAAGGCGTTTGCTGGCTGTATCCCAGTCAAAGACGCCTCCGCAGCAAGAGGGCGGATTGCTCAACGGCCTGTTTCAGCTCGGTGATTTCAGCGCGCATGGGATGCTCCCCCGGATGCGGAAAAACGGTGACAGGCGGGATACCGGCTCGGGACCGTCAATACAACCCGCCCAGCTCATCCTCGCCGTCCTCGTCATCGTCGGGGTCTTCGCGCCCGCCCGAGACGGGTTGTCTGATCGCCCCGAAGCCGAAGCTCAGCGTCTCCTCGGCGGACGTGGCGCCGCGGCGCGGCTCGGTGCCGGGCCGGAACGCTTCCAGGATCGCGCCGGGCCGGCCCAGTGCGGACGGTTCGCCGGTCTCGCGGTTCACCGGCGCCAGGCTCACCCCGTCGGGCACGCGGAAGGCGGCCACGGGATAGCCCTCCAGCGCCGGGCGCAGGAAGTCGCGCGCGATCGGCGCGGCCAGCACGCCGCCCGCTTCGCCCTGACCCAGCGGCATGGGGGTGTCGAAGCCGACATAGACGCCGACCACCAGGTCGGGGCTGAAGCCGACAAACCAGGCGTCGCGGAACTCGTTGGTGGTGCCGGTCTTGCCCGCCAGCGGCCGGCCCAGCGCGCGCAGCGCCGTGCCCGTGCCGCGCGCCACCGCGCCTTCGAGCATGTGCACGATCTGATAGGCGGTGACCGGATCGACCGCTTCCTCGCCCAGCGCCGCCAGCCTGGGCTCGCCCATGTCAGGGCTCCATTCGGGCGCGTTGCAGTCGGGGCATTCGCGCGTATCTGACAGCCAGATGGTGCGGCCCTCACGGTTCTGAACCCGGTCCACAATCGCCGGCGCCACCCGGCGCCCGCCATTGACCAGCGCGCCATAGGCGCCCACCAGGTCCACCAGGGTGACCTCGCCCGCGCCCAGCGACATCGCCAGGGTGGGCTGCATGTTTTCATACAGCCCGAACCGGCGGGCGTAATCGCGCACCGGCCCCATGCCCATTTCCTGGGCCAGGCGGACCGTCATCACGTTGCGCGACAGCTCCAGCCCGCGGCGCAGGGTGGAGGGGCCGTAAAAGACGTTGGAATAGTTGGTCGGGCGGTAAAAACGGATCTCCGCATCGCCCGACGCCACGAAGGGCGCGTCCAGGATGATCGAGACGGGCGTATAGCCGCTGTCCAGCGCGGCGGCGTAGACAAACGGCTTAAACGCCGAGCCGGGCTGGCGGCGCGCCTGAACGGCGCGGTTGAACTGGCTCTGGGCGAAGGAATACCCGCCCACCATGGCCAGCACGCGGCCGGTGAACGGATCCATAGCCAGGATGGCGCCGTTGACCTCGGGGATCTGGCGCAGCCCGTAATGGTCCTCGGCCACGGTCTCGTTGGGCGCATCGTCCGCCGTCAGGCGCTCTACCAGCACCACGTCGCCCAGCTCCAGCACCGCGCCGACGCGCGTGATCGCCGGGCCCTGGCGCGGCATGCTGGTTTCGCTGTCGCGCGACGGGCTGCGCGCCCAGCGCAGGGCGTAGAGCGGGATGCGCCCGCGCGACCGGTCAGGAAAGCCGATCACGGCTTCTGAATCGGTCACTTCGAGCACCAGCGCGATGCGCCAGTCTGAATCGATGTCAGCCGGCGCGCGGATGGCGTCCAACCGGGCCGGCCAGTCGTCGAAATCCTCCAGCCGTGTCAGCGGCCCGCGATAGCCATGGCGCCGGTCATAGGCTTCCAGCCCGTCGCGCAGCGCCCGGCGGGCGGCCAGTTGCATGCGGGTGTCCAGCGTGGTGCGGATCGACAGCCCGCCCTCATAGAGTTCCGCATCGCCATAGCGGTTGAACATCTCGCGGCGCACCTGCTCGACGAAGTATTCAGCCGCCAGATAGGTCTCGCCGGCCAGGCGCGTGGTCGCTTCCAGCGGCAGGGCCGCAGCCTCGCTGGCGCGCGCCTCGCTGATATAGTCATTGGCGGCCATGCGGGTGAGCACCCAGTTGCGCCGGCCCACGGCGGCTTCCGGGCGGCGCACGGGATGGTAATTGTTCGGCCCCTTGGGCAGAGCGGCGAGATAGGCGATCTCGTGCAGCTCCAGCTCGTCCAGGGACTTGTCGAAATAATTCAGCGCCGCGGCCGCCACGCCATAGGCGCGATTGCCCAGATAAATCTCGTTGAGATAGAGCTCCAGGATGCGGTCCTTGGTGAAGGCGCGCTCCATGCGCCGGGCCAGCACCATTTCCTGCACCTTGCGCGCCACGGCCTGTTCGGACGACAGCAGGAAGTTCTTGGCCACCTGCTGGGTGATGGTCGAGGCGCCTTCCAGACGCCGGCCGCGCAGATAGTTGGAGATATTGGAGAACGCCGCGCGCATAATGCCGGTGAAGTCCAGCCCGCCATGATGGTAGAAATTGCGGTCCTCGGCCGACAGGAAGGCGTTGATCACGTCGGGCGGGATGTTCTCGATCGGCACGAACACGCGGTGTTCGCGCGCATATTCGGCGATCAGAAGCCCGTCGCCGGCATGCACCCGGCTCATTATGGCCGGCTCGTATTGGGCCAGCTGCTGATAGTCAGGCAGGTCGCCGGTCACGCGCACCACATAGATCGTTGCTGCAATCACGCCCGCAATTGAGAGCACAACCGCTGCCGCGCCGCCCCAGACGACAGCGCGCAGCGCGTTCTTCCAACTCAACAGTTTCATGTGATCCTCATGCGCCCGGCCAAACTGGCCGCGCCCGCCTTTTGCCCCTCGATGCGGGCGCCATTATGGCGCGCATGGCGCAGAAGCCAACACCCTCGCCCAAGATCGACGCCCGGGATTATCGGCGTGTCAGCGCGCGCTGGCGCTCGCTGTAGCCGGTCCCCCGGCCCAGTAGGTGCGCCCCGGCGCCCGGCAGCCGGAGAAATGGGACTCGATGGCCGCTGCAGCCGACTGCATGAGACGGCGTCGCTCGCGCACATCGTTGAGGCGGCGCGCATCCTCGCGATTGGTCATGAAACCCATCTCGAACAGCACCGCGGGGGTCTCCGCATCGGTCAGGACCGCGTAATTGGCCTCCATCGGCGTGGAGCGCCACAGCGGCCCGGCGCGGCCGATCTCGGTGCGCAAGGATTCGGCGAACAGTTCAGATTGGCTGCGCTTGTTGCTCAGGCTCATCTCCACCAGGATGCGCGAAACCTCCTCGGGCCGGCTCACATCCACCCAGTCGCCCTCGCTGAAGGCCCGGCTGCGCGCCCGGCTCTCGGCGCGCGCATTCATGGAATAGACGGTGGCCCCGCGCGGGCCTGTATTGTCGCCCGCCGAATCGGCGTGCAGGGAGATGAACAGGTCCGCCCGCGCCTGGCGGGCGATGCGCACCCGGTCCTCCAGCGAGACATAGACGTCCCGGTCGCGGGTCATGATGACCTCATAGCGCCCGGTTTCATTGAGAATATCGCGCAGCTGCAGGCCCGCGGCCAGGGCGATGCCCGCCTCGTGCATGCCGCCAAAGCGCGCCAGCGCGCCCGGATCGCGCCCGCCATGTCCCGGATCAATCACCACGCGGATGCGCTCGCAGGCCTGCGGAGTGAAGTCCACGCCCGCCTCGCGCACCACCAGCTCGGTCAGGGTCGCCGCCGACTGGGGGAAGCCCGACACGCTGGCGAAGGCCGAGGCGCTGACCGGCTCGATATCGATCACCGTGCGGTATCCGCCGCCGGCAGGATCCAGGTTCATCTGCTGGCTGATGCTGGCCGGGCCGGTGAGCGTGAACACCAGGCGCGGATGGCTGGCCGCGCCGTCAAAACGGAACACGCCGACCAGGCCTGCGCCAATGCCCGCCCTGTCGGGCAGGCCGTCCACCGACCAGGCCGCGTCCTCGAACGACACCACCAGGCGCGCGGCAGGTTCAGACAGGGTGTGGGCGCGCGCACGCACCGGCGCGCGGGTCTCGATCACAATGCGGGTATGGGAGGCGTGCTCGCCAAAGCGCACAGCCGTGATCTCCGACGCCTGCGCGCCGGCCGGCGCCGCAAACGCTGCGATCAGCGCCAGAACCATGGCTGCGAATACCCGCATCACCCTTCCACCCTTATCGGCCTCATTGGGCGCCGCCCGCAGGCTGCACGCCATTTGCCCGCACTCTAGCGCGCCTGCGTTGCGATTCGGTTAGCGGACTGTTGAGGCTTTTCTAGCACGGACAAGCTTGCTTTTCATCGCCCCGGGAATGGTGCAAGGTGCGTCCGCCGGAAGCGGCCCTGCGGGATGCGACTCGCGGACCGCGCCCGGCGCAGCGCCCCCGCCTTCATGGCTGCCGGGCGCAGACGAGACACGTTCAGGACGACGCGCGCACCGGGCATCCGGGCGCGCCGGCGCCGGAAACCCCAGATACGGGCGCGCCCGCCAGCATCCCCTCAAAGGACCTGGCGGCCGGGTCCGGAGGACCAACCCCATGCGCGCTGCGTTCGCGACCGCTTTGACACAATCAAGCCCTCGCCCCGCCGCGCGCTCCAACGAACGCCGCCGCACCCCGCCGCCCGGACCCTACCGGGCCGCGAGCGCCTGCGCGTGGCCTGGAGACTGCTTGAATGTCCCGCAAGATGCTGATCGACGCGGCCCACCCGGAAGAAACCCGGGTCGTGGTCGTGGAAAACAACCGCGTTGAAGAGTTCGACTTCGAATCCGCTTCCAGAAAGCCCATAAGAGGCAATATCTATCTCGCCAGGGTGACGCGCGTGGAGCCATCGCTCCAGGCCGCCTTCGTCGAGTATGGCGGTAACAAGCACGGCTTCCTCGCCTTCAACGAAATCCACCCGGACTACTACCAGATCCCCCACGCCGACCGCGAAGCGCTGCGCGCCCAGGAGGCCGAGCTCAGCACGTCCGGCGGCGAAGATGGCGGCGCGCCCGAAGGCGACGAAGACGCCGATACAGTCCATGACGAGGACGACCTGATCGACGAGGCGGCCCGGCGTCGGCGCAATTTCATGCGCAAATACAAGATCCAGGAAGTGATCAAGCGCCGCCAGGTGCTGCTGGTCCAGGTCGCCAAGGAAGAACGCGGCAACAAGGGCGCGGCGCTGACCACCTATCTGAGCCTGGCCGGGCGCTATTGCGTGCTGATGCCCAACACCGCGCGCGGCGGCGGCATTTCGCGCAAGATCACTAACGCGCCCGACCGCAAGCGGTTGAAATCGGCCGTGTCGGAACTGTCCGTGCCCGGCGGCATGGGTCTGATCATCCGCACCGCGGGCGCCTCGCGCACCAAGACCGAGATCAAGCGCGACTACGAGTATCTGATCCGTCTGTGGGAGAATATCCGCGAGACCACGCTCAAATCCATGGCGCCCTCGCTGATTTACGAGGAAGGCAATCTGGTCAAGCGCACCATCCGCGACCTCTATGACAAGGACATCGACGAGGTCCTGGTCGAGGGCGAGGAAGCCTACAAGGAGGCCAAGGCCTTCATGCGCATGCTGATGCCCAGCCACGCCAAGAAGGTTCAGCACTATAACGAGGATGCGCCGCTCTTCCTGCGCCATCAGGTGGAAAGCCAGCTTGAAGCGATCCACTCGCCCACAGCCCAGCTCAAATCGGGCGGCTATATCGTCATCAACCCGACCGAGGCGCTGGTAGCCATCGACGTGAACTCGGGCAAGTCGCCCAAGGAACGCGGGATCGAGCAGACCGCCCACCGCACCAATCTGGAAGCGGCTGAAGAAGCCGCGCGCCAGATGCGCCTGCGCGACCTGGCCGGCCTGATCGTCATCGACTTCATCGACATGGACGAGAACAAAAACGTTCGCGCCGTCGAGAAGAAAATGAAGGAGGCGCTCGCACGTGACCGGGCGCGCCTGCAGATGGGACGCATCTCCCAGTTCGGCCTGATGGAGATGTCGCGCCAGCGCCGGCGCACCTCTCTGGTGGAAGGCTCCACCGATGTCTGCCCGCATTGCGACGGCACAGGCTATATCCGCTCAGTGGAATCGAGCGCCCTGGTGGTGCTGCGCACGCTCGAGGAAGAAGGCGTGCGGGACCGCTCGGCGCATGTGCGCATCAGCTGCCCGACGGAAGTCGCGCTCTACCTGCTCAATGAAAAACGCGATCATTTGCACACCATCGAACAGCGCTACGCCATGCGCGTGACGGTGAAGGCCGACGACGCCCTGATGCGCCCGGCCTGCTCGCTGGAGCGTCTTGAAGCCGCCCGCGAGGGCGCGCGGCCCGTCTCCGCCCGCCCGGCGCCGGTCAGCCAGGTCGATGACGCCGCCGAAGCGGCGCTGGACGCCGCCGCCGAGGCCGAGGCCGCCGCTGCAGAAGAGGCAGATGGCGGCGATGAGTTCCGCACCGATGACGGTGATGAGCCGGCGGCGCCGGCGGCCAAACCGCAGCGGGCCGAGCGCGCCGGGCGGTCTGAACGCCCCGAACGCAACGAAGCGGCCAGTGATGATGACAGTGCGCGCAAGCGCCGCCGGCGCGGACGGCGCGGCGGACGCAACCGGCGCCGGCGCGGCGATGGAACGGACGGCGCTGACGAGGCCTCCGCCCGCAATGATGACGCCAGCGAGGGCGGCGGCGCCCTCGCCGTGGTCGAACCCACAGGCGGCGACGCTTTCGAATCGGGCGACGCTCCGCCCCGGCGTGAACGCCCGGCCCGGCGCCGGCGCAGAGGCGCCAGTGACGCGCCAGAAGCTGACGCCGTGACGCAAGCGCCCGCCGAGACGGATGCACCGGCTGATGCAGGCGACGCGCCCGCGCCCAAGACCCGCCGCCGCCGTCGCAAGCCTGAATCTGCTGAAACGGCTGAGACCACTGACTCAGCGAACGAAACGCCCGCAGCTGCTGAAGCGCCTGCCGAGGCGCAAGCTGAGCCGGCCAAGCCCAAGCGCCGCACCCGGCGCAAGAGCGCGGCGGCCGATACGGCTGAAGCATCTGACGCAACCGGCACCGAGGTGAAAGCCGAAGCGCCCGCCGAGCCCGAAACGGCTGAGGACAAGCCCGCCAAATCACCCGCAAAACCGCGCCGCACGCGCGCCGCCAAGCCCAAGGACGACCCTGCGCCGAAGGCCGAAGCGCCTGCTAAGCCGGCGCGCGCCAAACCCGCGCCTTCAAAGGCTGGCCCGGACAAGGACAGCGGCGATGCTGAGGACGGCCAGGATGACGGACCGCGCAAGACCGGATGGTGGCAACGGTCCAGCAAGCTGCTGGGACTGAAGTAAACCTCTCGTGAGGCGGCGCGCCGGGGCTAG
>JAFIEB010000084.1 GCA_020832735.1 Oceanicaulis sp. | reverse complement strand
CCCCCCCCCCCCCCCCCCCCTGCAACGCTCCAAAGGCATGCGCCTGGACGCTCTGCCGCATCCCCCCTCCGTCAGCTACGCTGACACCCCCCCCGTAAACGGGGGAGGAAAACGGGCTGCAGGCTCTCATCAAATCCCTTTGGCTTCTAACACCTTGAACCAGCTCCGGCCTTAAACCCTTGCCGAGTCTCGCGCGGGCGGTCTGGCGTGCGTCAAGGCCGCGCCCTTTGGGCGCGCCGCGAAGCGGTTCCAGCCTTGACCCGCGCCAGCCGCCGCGACAATCGGCCATCAAGGGCTTAAGGGCGGCTTTGGCCGGGTGGCCGTAGGGCGCACTTGCGGCGGCCCCCGCCGGACCACATCAAATCCCTCTGGCGGCGTGCGGCGGGCCTGCTAGGCTCGCCGTTTGTCGTTGCGGGAGGGGTGCATGATCGAGCCTGTGTCCATCAGCGCGGTGCAGGCGCTCGCCGAACGCGAGCCGGTTTTTGTGGACGCCACCTGGTTCATGCCCGGCGCGGACCAGACCGGCGCGACGGCCTTCGCGGCGCGCCGCCTGCCCGATGCGGTGTTTTTCGATATCGACGCGGTGTGCGACCCCACCCCCGCCCTGCCTCACATGGCGCCGGGCTCGGCGGTGTTTGCGCGCTGGCTGGCGGCAAGCGGGCTCAGCGGCGAAGGGCGCTTCATCGTCTATGACCAGAATAATTACGCCGCGTCTGCGCGGGTCTGGTGGACGCTGCGCCGGTTCGGCTGTGATGTGCGCATCCTGGATGGCGGGCTTGAGGCCTGGCGCAAGGCGGGCGGCGCGATAGAGACCGGCTTCGCAGCGCCGCGCGCGCCGGCGCGCGAGCGCATGGCGCGCGAGCGCATGGCGCGCCTGATCCGCGACGATTCGGTCACCTACGCCGACGTGCTCCATCATGTGAAGGCGAAAGACGCGCTGATCGTGGATGCGCGCTCGCCCGGCCGTTTCGCCGGGACCGAGCCCGAGCCACGCCCCGGCCTGCGGTCGGGCCGCATCCCTGGATCGGTGAACCTGCCCTTTCAGAGCGTGATTGGCGCGGACGGCAAGCTTCTGAAGGAAGACGCCCTCAAACGCGTCCTGCCCGATGTCAGCCGCGAGCGGCGCATCATCACAACATGCGGCTCGGGCGTCACCGCCGCCATCCTCTACGCCGCCTTCATCACCGGGGGTTTCCGCGATGTGCGCCTGTATGACGGCAGCTGGGCCGACTGGGGCGCGCGCGAAGATCTGCCGGTGGAAACCGGCTGAGCGGCGGGCAGCTTCACAACAGGGCTTCCCCCTGAACCAAACCGCGCTAGCTTGGCGGCGAACACTGTTCACTGATGTTTCAAGGGGAGGCCGGGATGGCTGGACTGGATATTCTCAAAGGCCGGCTGAGCGTGCCGGTGATCGGCGCGCCGCTCTTCATCATCTCCAACCCCAAGCTGGTGATCGCCCAGTGCAAGGCGGGCGTGGTGGGCTCCTTCCCGGCGCTGAACGCCCGCCCGCAAAGCCAGCTGGACGAATGGCTCGACGAAATCACGTCCGAGCTCGACAGCTACAACAAGGCCAATCCCGATAAGCCCGCCGCGCCGTTCGCCGTGAACCAGATCGTCCACCGGTCCAATGACCGGCTGGAGGCCGACCTGATGACCTGCGCGAAATACAAGGTTCCCCTCGTCATCACCTCGCTGGGCGCGCGCGTGGAGCTCAATGACGCCGTCCACAGCTGGGGCGGCAAGACGATGCACGATATCATCAACATCAAATTCGCCCACAAGGCGCTGGAGAAAGGCGCCGACGGCCTGATCCCGGTGTGCACCGGCGCGGGCGGCCATGCCGGGGTGATGTCGCCCTTCGCCCTGATGTCGGAGATCCGCGAATTCTTCGATGGCCCTGTGGCGCTGTCAGGCTCCATCTCCACCGGCGGCGGCGTGCTGGCCGCCCAGGCCATGGGCGCGGACTACGCCTATATCGGCTCGGCCTTCATCGCCACCGAGGAAGCGCGCTGCGGCGATGACTACAAGCAGGGCATTGTGGAAGGCACGGCCGAGGACATCGTCTACACGAGCCTCTTCACCGGCGTGCACGGCAATTATCTGCGCCGCTCCATCGAGCAGGCCGGCCTCGACCCCGACAACCTGCCCGAAAGCGACCCGTCATCGATGAATTTCGGCTCGGGCGGCGGCAGCGCGGCCAAGGCCTGGAAAGACATCTGGGGCTCGGGCCAAGGCATTGGCGCGGTCAAAAAAATCCAGAGCGCCGGCGGCTATGTGCACCAGCTGCAGGCCGAATACGAGGCGGCGAAGGCGCGGATCATGGCGGGGTGAGGCGCACCTCCATCCCGAAAGAAAAAAGCCCCGGCGAACCCGCCGGGGCTTTTCTGCATCAGGCGCCCGCCCCTACTCCCACAGCTCGGCGCGCCAGCGGCGGGGCGGGCGTTCGCTGCGCACTTCCACGATCAGCGTGTCGGTGAAGACCAGCCCGTTGCGGTCGGTGCTGGTGACCTCGATGCGGTGCACGCCTTCGGGCAGCTCGGGCAGCTGCGCGCGCCACAAATGCATGTTGCGGGCGGCCAGGGCGCGCTGGGGCTGGGGCGGGGCCGGGCCGAATTGCGAGCCGCGGAACAACTCATGGCCCTGGGCGCGGTCATCGCCCGAGCGGCTTTCCAGCGCGTAGCGTCCCACCGAGAACTGGCGCTGGATGGCGAACGGATCGGCCCATTCGGCGCCGATGCGCGGCGCTTCGCCCTCACCTTCCTGGGTGCGGACCAGTTCCAGCGTGGCGCCGTCGGGCAGGCGGGCGCTGACGCGGGTCTCGGCCGAGCCCGCCCACACATTGGCCGTCAGCCACACTCCGCCAGCGAGGTCTTGCCGCGTCAGGATGCGGGTGTCGGGCAGATCATTGATGGAGAGCGGCGGGACGGATTCGCGCTCGCGCCAGTTCTCGCCGGTCCATGCCATGATGGCGTCGAACCAGGCGCGGAAATCGGGGGTGCTCAGCCCCACCCACTGGCCGCGGCGCGGATCGATGCGGGCGCCGATATAGCGCTCCACATAGTTCACGCCGTCGAAATCAAAGCGCATATGGCCCATGGGCGCGCCCATGCGCTGCAGCGCCATCGGCACGCCATCGACGTTGAAATCGCCCTGATACCAGGCGCCCGAGGCGGCGCCGGCGACGATATGGCGGAAGGGCAGCGGGCCGATGCCCGTGTTTTCAGCCCAGCCTTCAAAGATCTGGCCCGGCGCATGGTTCTCGGTGGTGTGGGTGTGGCCGGAGATGGACAGCGCCTCGCGGCCCTCCAGAAGGGCGTGAATATCAGCCGCATTGTCGGTCTGGTGGCGGTCGCTGGCCGCATCCACGAAGGAGACGAACGGAATGTGATGGGCCAGCACCACCAGCCGGTCCTCCGGCGTGTGCTCCAGAAGCCCTTCGAGCCAGGTCATCTGGGTCTCGGAGACAATGCCGTTATAGAAGGGCCGCTCGCCGCCGCACCAGTCGCGCCCCGTCTCGCAAGGGTAGTCGACATTATCCAGCACCACGAAGAGCACCTGGCCCATCTCGAACGCGTAATAGTTCGGACCCACGATCCGGCGCCAGCTATCGGCCTTGTCGGCGTTGGAGCGCGCATCAAAATCGATGTCATGATTGCCCACCACCAGCCATTGCGGCGCATTGGCCATGGCGGTGACTTCCAGCTGACGGTCGAGCAGGCCGAGATCATCGCCCACCACGTCCCCGGCCATAAGCAGGCAATCGCTCGACCCCAGCCCCGCCTCGATCAGGTCGGTCACAACGCCGTCGCGCAGATAGCCGATCTCGTCATTGGAATAGGTCTGGGGGTCGGCCAGCACGGCGCAGGTGAAGGCCTCGCCCGCCGCGCCGTCACGGATCAGGGGAAAGTTCACCTGCTCTGGCGCCGGGCCGGTGTCCGGCAAACCGCCAAAGCGCAGCTCATAGCCCGTGCCGCCCGGCTTGTGGGTGTAGAAAAACTGCGGCGCCAGACGGTGATCAGTGGGCACGCGCCAGCCCGACGGCTGGACGATGGTCAGGTCCATGTCCGCGCGCACGGCGATCTCATAGGCGCCGTCCTCACCGGTGCGCACCCAGTCGCGCCCGTTGGAGATCAGCACGCCGGCAATCCCCGCCTCGCCCCGGTCACGCGCGCCATTGCGGTTGGCGTCCTCAAACACATAGCCGCTTATGGTCTGCCCGCCCGCGCCCGGATTGATGATTTCCGGCGAGGCCAGCCAGCGGTCGGCGTGGGCGGCGCCAGACAGCGCAAGACCCAGGGCGAGAACAAGAACCAGACGCATCGCAGATCTCCCGTCATTTTCCGGACGCAGGGCTAGCAGCGCTGATTGACATCTGCGTGACACGCGCCGCCCTGCGCCTTGTTGCGCACGCCCGGTATAGGCGAAGATGGGCGCACATCGCGAATCGGATCGTGCGGCTTGCCCAGTTTCAACCTGTCCCGCCTGCCCTTCCTGGACCGCGTCGAAGGCGCGGTGCTGAAGGCTGTCGAAGCGGAGGTGGAGTGGTTCTGCCTGCCCGCCGGCGCCACGCTGTTCAGCGAGGGCGAGACCGCCGACGCGTTCTATCTGGTGCGTTCAGGCGCGCTGGCCGCCTTCCGCACCGCCGCTGACGGGCGCGCCGAGCTGATCGGCCATATCCGCCAGGGTGAACCCATTGGCGAGATGGCCCTGGTTGAAGACCGCCCGCACTCGGCCAGCGTCTACGCCCTGCGCGATAGCGAGCTGGTGCGCCTGCCCAAAAGCGCGTTCGAAACCCTGACCCGCAAACACCCCTCCCTGATGCGCGAGCTGGCGCGCATGATGATGTTCCGCCTGCGCGGCGGCTCGCTGCGCCAGCGCTCGGACCCGAAAATCTTCGCCCTGATCGCCACCTCGCCCACCATTGATCTCGATTACCGCTCGCGCGAGCTGACCCGTGCGCTGGCGGCCATGGGGGCGCGC
This sequence comes from Oceanicaulis sp., assembly GCA_020832735.1. GTDB lineage: Bacteria > Pseudomonadota > Alphaproteobacteria > Caulobacterales > Maricaulaceae > Oceanicaulis. Next base: position 4,857 of record JAFIEB010000084.1, on the reverse strand, counting down.
GCCGAAGTGCTCGGCGAGGAGGCGGCGAACCTGTCGGCCCAGCGCTTCGACGTGATCGAGGCGCGTCACGACGTGGTGCTGCTGGCGGCGCGCCTGGCCGATAGCGACTGGGCCCAGCGCGCCATGGCGCGCGCCGACCGCATCATCATCCTGGCGCGGGCCGATGCGCGGCCCTCCACCCCCCTGCTGCCCGAATCCCCCTCCCCGGCTGCGCGCCTGAAGCTGATCGACGTGGTGATGGTCCATCATGGCGGGGACCGGGCCGCCGCCCGCCCGGCCGACTGGGTCGAGGCGGCGGACGCCGCGCGCTGCTTCCACTGGCGCCAGGGCCGCAGCGAGGATGTGCGCATGCTGGCGCGCATGCTCTACGGACGCTCCGTGGGGCTGGTGCTTTCCGGCGGCGGCTCGCGCGCCTACGCCCATGTGGGCGCGGTGCGCGCGTTTCAGGATGCGAAAATACATTTCGACTTTTTCGGCGGCGCCTCCATGGGCGCGATCATCGCGGCGGGCGCGGCGCTGGGGTGGGAGAACGCCGAGCTGGAGGACCGCATGCGCGCGGCCTTCGTCACCTCAAGCCCGCTCAGCGACTGGACGCTGCCCGTGGTGAGCATGATCAAGGGGCGCAAGGTCGACAAGCGGCTGGCCGAGCATTTCGGCGAGCTGGACATCACCGACATGGCCCGCCCGTTTTTCTGCGTGTCATCCGATCTCACCGCAGGCGTGGTGCGGGTGCACCGCACGGGGCTGTTGCGACAGGCGCTGCGCGCCTCGCTGGCCATTCCCGGCCTGTTGCCGCCCGTAGTGGACGGCGACTCGGTGCTGGTGGACGGGGCGGTGTTCAACAATTTCCCGGTCAAGGAGATGAAAAGCTTCCACCGGGGGCCCAATATCGGCTCGGACGTGACGCGCACCAACACCATCTGCGCTGCCGATTTCGTGAACCCGCCGGGCTTTTTCGGCTGGGCCCTGCGCCACGGCCTGTCCGAGCCGCCGCCCATCGCCTCGCTGCTCCTGCGCGCGGCTACGGCCGGCTCGCTCGACCGGCTCGCCGCCACGCGCGATGCGGCCGACCTTCTGGTCCTGCCCGATCTGGACATGGATTTGCGCGAATGGCGCCGCTTCGATGACGCGGTGGAGGCCGGCTACAGCGCCGCCACAGCCCTGATCAAGGCGCTCGCGCCCGAAGACCTGGCGCGGTTCCAAGCCGGGGTGGCGTGAGGGGTCTGGGGCCATGCGCAGTTACTGAGACAGCAACGGCTCCGGTTCCGGCTGCAGCGGCGGTGCAGGATCAGTGAAATCCGCCTCGCAGCGCCCCTCGGCCGCCGCATGGCGCAGGGTTTCGTAGAAGAATGCTACCGTATCCAGGATCGGCTCGGGATAGCTCAATACGAAGTGATCGAGATCGTACTCGATATAGTCCAGCGAATGGTCCGGGTTGAGCCTTTCGGCGCGCGCCAGTGCGGCCCGGGACATTTCGGCGGACGGCCACATATGGTCGCGGGCCGCGCCCAGCATCAGCACCGGCATCGCGGCGCGCTCCACCGGAATCTCGGCACGCTCGGCCGCCGCCTCATTGCGCAGCGCCTGACGCCCCAGGGCCAGCACCGCCTCGTAATCGCGCAGCAAGGCGCCGGGAATGTGCGGCGACAGCCACGGATAGCGCACGAAATTCAGCGGCTCACCGGCCAGCGACCAGCTTGAGTGAACGCGCAGCGTGCGATGGGGCGACTGGAGGACCACATGGCTGGGCACAGCCGCCACCGCGGCGTCCATCAGCGGGCCGTCCTCGCCGGCCAGCTCATCGCCATATCCCGCCAGCAGCAGGGTCAGCTCCCCGCCCTTGGACACGCCGACAAATCCGATGCAGCGGCGCTGCGCGCCGCGCGTGCTGCGGGCGTCCCGGATCACGTCTGCAATGGCCTCCAGCCGGCCTTCGAACAACCAGGGCGCAATCTCGCCCTCGCCAAACCAGTCCGGCAGGGGCCTGCCGCCGAAATGAGAAATCGAGCGGATCGAAAATCCATGGCGCATCAGCAGATGCCCGAAAGACAGCGAGGTTGGAAACCGGGCCGGGCCGCCCAGCCAGAACCCGCCCTCAGACCCGCCCACGGCGACGATCAGCGGCGGGAGGAATGGCTCATCGCGCTGAAGCTCGTAGTCAATGACCCCGACGCCATCCATCACGCCGCGGTGCTCGTGAGAGGTCCGGAACTCAGGCGGCGGCGCCGGCAGGCGGGGCTGATAGAGCGCCCACAAGCGCTCCGCATCGTCTTCCCAGGCCGCAGCGATCGAGTCGGAGATGCTGGCGCCCACAGCCAGCGGCGTGCTCTTGGCCGCCGCGAACATGAGCATCAAGGCCAGCGCCCCTGAAAGCCCGGCCCACAGCGCAAGACCGCCCCACAGCGAAAAACCCGCTGACCAGCGCAGCATCAAACCCCTCCCATTCACGCCACAGGGGAATGCTGCCTCATTCCAGATTGGAGGCCAAGAGCCTTAAAACCAAATGTTCGTCAGGCGGCGCGCCCTCAGCGGGACCAGCCGCTGACCAGACCCAGCGCCGCCTCCACGATCGAGGCGCGCAAACGCACCTGAGCGGCGGGATCGGGCATGTCGATATTGAGCGCGAACAGCCAGGTGTCATCATCATGATCCAGCCAGCCCACATACCAGCCAATGTCCGGCTCGCCGCCAAAGCGCCAGCCGGTCTTGCCGCGCAACATCCAGTTTTCACCCGACGCCTGCTCCATCATAGCGATGACGGCGGCGATGACATCCGCGTCGAAGGGCAGGTCTGCGGCGTGAAGCCGTGATAGAAAGCCGATCTGCTCGCGCGCGCTGATGGCCAGCGGCCCCTCCAGCCAGAACCGGTCCGCGGACGGCGCGTCGCCAATATCGCCATTGCCATACCCAAGCGGCGCGATGTGCGCATTCATCGCGTCATGGCCCAGCTGGCGCGTCCAGTGCTGATAGGCCCAGACCGTGGAGCGCTGGAAGGCTTCCTCAAAGGTCTGATCCTGATTCCAGGCCGCAAAGGCGCGCCCGGTCCCGTCCCAGGCCAGAGCGTCTTGCGGGCCGCTGACCGTGCCCGACTGCAAGAGAATGAGGCTGTTGGGAATCTTGAAGGTCGAGGCGGGAATGAAGCGCTCGTCGAGGCGCTCGGCCCCGCCGCTCCATTCCCGGCCATCCGAGACGCGCTGGATAAGGATGGCGCCGGTTACGCCGGCTTCATCCAGCAGAGGGTCCAGTTCCTGCGCGTGTGCGGGGAACGCCATAGCCATAATGGCCGCCAGAGCGGCGAGACATGCCTTCACGCGAACCTCCAATGCCCCGGCCCCGGAACGCCGTCAGCCAGTCCGCCGCCCCTAAAACGGAATATCGTCGTCCAGCGTGTCTGACGAGAAGTCCTCGCGCGGCTTGTCCATCTGGCGCTGGCCGCCGCCGGAGGAGCGGTCATCGCCCTGGTCATAACCGCCGCGGTCGCCGCCGCCCTTGGAATCGAGCATCTGAAGCTCGCCGCGGAATTTCTGCAGCACCACTTCGGTCATGTAGCGGTCCTGGCCGTTCTGGTCCTGCCATTTGCGGGTCTGGAGCGAGCCCTCGATATAGACCTTCATACCCTTGCGCAGATAGTTCTCGGCGACCTTGGTCAGGTTGTCGTTGAAGATCACCACATTGTGCCACTCGGTCTTCTCGCGCTTTTCGCCCGACTGGCGGTCGCGCCAGGTTTCCGACGTGGCGACAGGAAACTTGGCCATCTTGTCGCCTGACGGCATGGCCTTGATTTCCGGGTCGGCGCCGAGATTGCCGACAATGATCACCTTGTTGATGCTGCCCGCCATTACAACCACTCCCACTTGCCTTTTCAGGCATTTTGTTCACATTTTGTTCCGCGCGTCAATTGCGCCGCGCGAGTCGCGTCACAGCGAACACGAGGCGGGCGCGCGAGTCTACCGCGCTGACCTGCGCCACGCTGAACACCGCTGCGCGCAGCGGTGTTGTGGCGGACGCGGCCGCGCCGGTCTAGTTAGGACATGTTTGCTGGAGAGATTTATGAGAGAGCCGCTCAAGACCATTTCCGTGCGCGGCGCGCGCGAGCACAATCTGAAAAACGTGTCGGTGGATTTGCCGCGCGACCAGCTGATCGTGTTCACGGGGCTGTCGGGCTCGGGCAAGTCCTCGCTGGCGTTCGACACCATCTACGCCGAAGGCCAGCGGCGCTATGTGGAGAGCCTTTCCGCTTACGCCCGCCAGTTCCTTGAGCTGATGAGCAAGCCGGACGTGGACTCCATCGAGGGCCTGTCGCCGGCCATCTCCATCGAGCAGAAGACCACGTCGAAAAACCCGCGCTCCACCGTGGGCACGGTGACGGAGATTTATGACTATATGCGCCTGTTGTGGGCGCGGGTCGGCGTGCCCTACTCGCCCGCCACCGGCGAGCCGATCTCGGCGATGATCGTGTCCCAGATGGTCGACCGGCTGATGGCGCTGGAGGACGGCGCGCGGCTCTACCTGCTCGCCCCCATCGTGCGCGGGCGCAAGGGCGAATACCGCAAGGAATTCGCCGAGCTGATGAAGCAGGGCTTCCAGCGGGTGAAGGTGGACGGGGCCTTCTACACGCTGGAAGAGGTCCCCGAGCTCGACAAGAAATTCAAGCACGATATCGACGTGGTGGTGGACCGCATCGTCATCAAGCCGGGCCTGGAGCAGCGCCTGGCCGACTCGCTGGAGACCGCCCTGCGGCTGGCTGACGGGATTGCGGTGGCGGAATTTGCGGCGCCTGCCGGCGTCACCCCACCCCAACCCTCCCCTCAAGGGGAGGGAGACCCGGATGGCGCGGCGCGCGACGACAGCACTCCC
>JAFIEB010000081.1 GCA_020832735.1 Oceanicaulis sp. | reverse complement strand
GTGCGCTGGTGGTTGGGTGGTGTCCACGGGGCTGCCGCGCCGCATACGGGCCCTGTGCGAGTACGGCGAGGGGGTCCCCGGCAGGGAGCGGGGCGCGCCGGTCGATCCCCGGATCGCGCCCAAGCTCTGGCTGACCACGGTGATCACCTCGGGCGTCTGGCTGGCGATCGTCGCCGTGCTCGGCCTTGAGCTGGTCAGCCTTGAATGGTTTTCCTACGGCCCGGACATCCGCCCGCGCTGAGGGTGAGCACGCCTACTCCGCCGCTGCCGCCATCACCTGCCCGGACCGCACCAGGCGCCCGGGGCGTGCGTCCGTCACCTCGTCATCGCGCACCACCACCTCGCCCGAGACGATGGTCGCGCGATAGCCTTCGGCCTTTTGCAACAGGCGCTGGCCGCCGGCGGGCAGGTCCTGGACCAGGTAGGGGGCGTGGACGCGCAGGCGGGCCGGGTCGATGATGTTGAGGTCGGCTTTCAGGCCCAGCCTGATCCGGCCCCGGTCGGCGAGGCTGAGATAATCGGCCGCATCGGCGGTGAGCATCTGCACGGCGCGCGCCATTTCGATGCGGGGCCCTCGGGTGCGGTCGCGGGTCCAGTAGCTCAAGAGGTAGGTGGGAAAGCTCGCATCGCACACCGTGCCCACATGGGCGCCGCCATCGGACAGGCCGGGAATGGCCAGGGGATGGGTCAGCATGGCGTGGACATTGGCGTAATCGCCCTCGGTGTAATTATAGATCGGCATGTAGATCAGCTCGCGCCCCTCGCGCGCGATGACCGTGTCATAGAGCTCCTCCCACACGCTGACCCCGCGCGCCTGCGCCCGCGCGCCGATGGAGCGGTCCAGAGGCTGCTCGTAGTCGGGATCATCGGACAGGGTGAAAAGCTTTCCGGCGACGAACTCCATGTTCTCGATCAACAGATCGGCGATGGGCGGCACGGACGAGCCGGGGCCGGCGAGCTTGTCGGATTTTTGCGCCAGCAATTCGGCCTTGAACGCGGGTTTGGCCATCTCGCGCACGCGCGCGTCCAGCGGCAGATGGGCGATGGCCTTGTAGGCGGGATAGCCCATGAAGGGGTGGAAGGTGCATTGCAGCCCCAGAAACACGCCGATGGCGCGCGGGGCGACCTGGGCGCGCACGGTGAAGCCCTGCTCATCCAGCGCTTCGAGGCCCTTGAGGATCTGGCGCCACTGATCGGGGGCGAAATCGCGCTGCATCACCGAGATGGAGAAGGGGCGCCCGCCTGCGGCTTTTACATAGGCCTCGATCACCGACCATTCGGCGGGAAAGCGTTCCAGATCGCGCTGCAGATCGAAATCCGACACCGCCTGGATGACGCCGTGATCGCGGCCTTTAAAGGCGCTGGCGATGCCGGTGAGCTCCTTGGCCGTGGCTTCAGAGGCCGGGGTCCATTCGCCATCCGCGGTGCGGTGCAGGTCTGACCGCCCGGTGGAGAACCCGATGGCGCCGGCATCCAGCGCCTCGGCGACGAGGTCGCGCATGCGCGCAATTTCGTCCTCGCTGGCCTGGGCGTCAAAGCTCGCGCGCTCGTTCATGACATAGACGCGCAAGGGATCGTGGCCGACCATGGCGGCGATATCCATGGTGCGCGGCGTGGCGTCCAGTGCGTCCAGATAATCGGGGAAGCTCTCCCAGTTCCACGACAGGCCCTCGGCCAGCGCCGTGCCGGGAATATCCTCCACCCCCTCCATCAGCCGGATCAGCCGGTCATGATCGCTGGCGCGCACCGGCGCGAAGCCGACCCCGCAATTGCCCATCACCGCCGTGGTCACGCCATGGCGGATGGACGGCTCCAGCCGGTCGTCCCAGGTCGCCTGGCCGTCATAATGGGTGTGCACATCGATAAAGCCCGGCGTGACGATGCAGCCGCGCGCATCAATCGTCTCGCGCGCCTCGAAGGGGGCGTCGCCGACGCTCACGATGCGGCCGTTTTTGATGGCGACATCGCCGGTGAAGGGGGCGCCGCCCGACCCATCATGGATCAGCCCGCCAGTGATTTTCAGGTCATAGCTCATGGAGTGCTCCTTAAACATCAGTGCTGTATCAGGCGCGGCGAGGGGCGGAGAGTTTTAAGTGATAGCGCCTTCGGCGCCACCCCACCCCAACCCTCCCCGGAAGGGGAGGGAGGCCAGCGGGACCGGCGCGTTTCAAGTTTGAAGCATCGAATTGGAAGCCGCGATCCAGAGAACCCCCGGCGGTTCCAACAGCCCTCCCTCTCGGGGAAGGGCTGTTGCATTTGAGCATTGAGCACTTCCTCTCTCCCCTTGAGGGGAGGGTTGGGGTGGGGTGTGCGGCGATTGCGGGTGACGTGACGGTGGCTGAAACTGCATGCCCCCCACCCCGGCCCTCCCCCGGTGGGGGAGGGGGGACTGACAACCCGGTCCAAATGCGATCAACCTGCCCGCAAGCGGGGGAGGACAAGGATGTCAGCGCCTTCCTCATTCCGCCGGCTCCGCTTTCGCCGCAGGCCAACGCGCGTCGTAGAGCCGGAAGGCGCTCGCCAGGCCAAGGCCTGCGAACAAATGCCAGATCGACCACAGGCCGACCACAGCCGCCGCGCCGCCCAGCCCGTCAAATTGAGACAGCAGGATCACCAGGCCCAGCCCGGCATTCTGGATGCCCACCTCGAACGTCAGCGAGCGCCGGCGCGGCGCGCTGAAGCGCAACAGACGCCCCGCTGCCGCGCCGGTCAGGAAGGCGAGGCCGTTATGGAGGATGACGATCCCCAGCACCGCCGCCGCCGTGGCGGTCAGCAGCGCCCAGTTGGCGGCCAGCCCGCCAAACACCATCGACAGAATGCCGATGAGCGCCGCGATCATCAGCAGCGGGCGGATGCGCGCGGCCGTGGCGGGGTAGCGGAAGGCGAACGCCATGCCCAGCGCCAGCGGGATCGCCAGGATGAGCGTGGTCTGGATCACGAAGGCCGCCGGGCTCACCGCGATCTCGTCCACGATGGCGGCGGTGGGGGCGTAGAGGCTGGTCCAGAACAGGATGGAGACCGGGGTGAGCAGGGCTGCGGCCAGGCTCGACGTGCCGGTCAGCGCCACCGACAGGGCGGTGTCGCCGCGCCCCAGCTGTGTGAAGAAGTTCGACACATTGCCGCCGGGGCAGCACGCCACCACGATCATCCCCAGCGCAATGGAGGGCACGGGATTGATCAGATAGATCAGCGCCAGCGTCATCAGCGGCAAAGCCAGCATCTGCGCCGCCGCCGCGCCGGCGAATTTGCCGGGCTGACTTTTCAGGAACAGGAAATCGCGCGGGCGCAGGCTGAGCGCGACCGAGAACATGATCACCGCCAGAATCAAAGGCAGGATCCAGTCCCCGCCCGGCGCCAGCTCGATGCGCGCAGCGTCCAGCGCGGCTGCGTCCATGGGCGGTCTCCTCCCGGCCGTGTCCGCCCGCGTCTGGCGGCGGGCGTGAACATGGTTCACCGCGCACCATGACTGGGCGCACCGGGACTTGTCGAGGGGGGTAAGGCGGCAGGCTTGCGCGCGCAGGGCGATATCTGCACCATGTGCGCAATGCTAAATCCTTGAAAGGGCGTTATAATGTTACGTTTTGCGGGACTGGCCGGGGCAAGTCTTATCTGGCTCGCGGCGTGTGGGGAGCCAGCGGCGGAGAGGCCGGCGGAGCAGGCTGAAACAGCCGCGCCGGAGGCGGCGCCGGCAGAAACGGCGAATGGCGGGGACTGGCCGTATCACGCGGAAACCAGCCCGGAGATCACCGAAGCAGACTTCGCCTACCGGATCTCGACCCTGGCCGATGACCGCTTCGCCGGACGCGCGCCGGGTCACGAGATCGGCGAGACGGCGGCGGACTGGATCGCCGAGGAGATGGCCCGCATGGGGCTGGAGCCCGCGGGCGAGGATGGCGGCTGGTTCCAGAACGTGCCGCTGATCGAGTCCACGCTGGACGAGGCGGTCTCCGATCTCGACATCACCCTGAATGGCGAGCCCATGGGCCTGCGCATGGGTCAGGACGTGGTGTTCTGGACCCAGCAGCCGGTGGATTCGGTCACCCTCGACCCGTCCGGCATGGTGTTCGTGGGCTATGGCGTTGTGGCGCCGGAGTTCGACTGGGATGACTATGCCGGGCTCGATGTCACCGGCAAGACGGTGGTGATCCTGGTCAATGATCCCGGCTATGCCCGGCCTGACAGCGGTTTGTTCAACGGCTCGGCGATGACCTATTACGGGCGCTGGACCTACAAGTATGAAGAGGCCGCCCGCCAGGGCGCAGCCGGGGCCATCATCGTCCACCAGACCGAGCCGGCCAGCTATGGCTGGTCCATTGTGCGCAACTCCTGGAGCGGCCCGCAATTCATCCTGGCCTCCGCCGCCGACGAGCCTTTCGTTGACGTGGAAGGGTGGATCCAGCTGGAGATCGCCGAGCAATTGTTCGAATCGGCCGGTCTGGACTTCCACGCGCTGGCCGAGGCCGCCGCCGAGCCGGGCTTCACGCCCGTGCCGCTGGAGGGCGCGCAGATGACCGCCACGCTCCATAACGATTTGCGCACGCTGAGCTCGCGCAATGTCGCCGGCAGGGTGCGCGGATCACAGCGGCCTGACGAGCACGTGCTGTTCATGGCCCACTGGGACCATCTGGGCGAACAGCTGAACTTCGCCACCGATGACGACATCTATAACGGCGCGGTGGACAATGCGTCGGGCACCGCCTTCATCCTGGAGCTCGCCGAAAAATTCGCAGCGGAAGAGCCGCCTGCGCGCTCGCTGATCTTCGTGGCGGTCACCGCCGAGGAGCAGGGCCTCTTGGGCTCGGACTATTACGCGCAGAACCCGCTTGTGCCGCTCAACCAGACGGTCGGCGGTTTCAATTTCGACGCCATCCTGCCGGTGGGCGAGACAGAGGACGTGGTCGTGATCGGTTATGGCGCGTCTGAGATGGAGGACATGCTGCGCGAGGAGGCTGCGGCGCGGGGGCGTTATCTCACCCCCGACCCGACGCCCGAAGCCGGCTTCTTCTACCGCTCCGACCATGTCTCCATGGCGCGCCGGGGCGTGCCCATGCTCTACGCCAAGGGCGGCAATGTGCATGTCGAGCACGGCGAAGAGCACGGCGCCGCCATCGCCCAAGCCTACCGCGTGATGCACTATCACCAGCCGTCGGACGAGTATGACGACAGCTGGGACCTCTCGGGCTATGTGCAGGACGGGGAGTTGTTCTACGCCCTGTCGCGGCGGCTGGCCGAATCCGACGAATGGCCCAACTGGTATGAAGGCAATGAATTCCGCGGCCTTCGCGACGCCATGATGGAATAGGCGGCGTCATCAGCGCATGCAAAAGGCCGGGCGGCGACGATCCGCCCCGCCATTTAATTTCGCGAGCCAGCCGTGGCGCGACCGGCTCAGAACGGCTTCACCGAGGCGAAGAAGCAGGTCAGCGCGATCAGCACCCAGTAGGCATAGGCCACGCCCCGCCCGATCGCGATCGACTTGTTGAGCTTGGCCTCCACGGCGGCGTCCGGGCCGGCGGCCAGGATGCGGAACTTGTCCTGCCACTCACGCATCACCCAGCGCAGGATCACGCCGATGATCAGCGCCATGCCGTAGGTGAGCACCTTGGCCGCGTACCAGCCTTCGCCCGGTCCGGCCGAGAACGGCCCCATCCCCATAAAGGAGGTGATGGCGGTGATGATCAGGGTGGGGATCAGCACATAGCGCGTGCAATCCTCAATGAAATTGAGCGTCTTCCAGACCGGTTTGCCGCGCGTGAAGAACGCGCCGTAGGTCACGCCCATCCAGACCGCCCAGACAATCCACATGGCGATGAGCCAGCCCCCGCCCAGCGGCTGCACATTCCACAGATAGCCCATGTGCAGGCCCAGCGGCAGCAGCGTGATGATGCCGGTGCGCGCCAGGATGTCGATGCGGTAGGCGGTGTCCATGTGGCGCATGCGCTCTTCATAGGACAGGCTCGGATTGACCACCTTGTAGGAGGTCTGGAACACGCCCCATTCCCCGCCCAGCCAGTAGACCATGGCCAGAATGTGCAGCCAGCGCAGGATCTCCAGCTCGTACTGGATCCAGAACTCGATCATGAACGCCTCCCCGTTTCTTCAGGTCAGGGGCGCCGGCGCGGCGGCGTGATCACCCTGCTCGATATAAATGGTATATCATTTAAATCGCGCGCCAGTGCAAGCGCTTCCGGACAGGGTCTGGCGTTTTACCCGCCCCAGGCGCTGGCGCGCGCGGGGGTGCGCGGGCGCTCGGATGGGTCCTCGGAGGCTGTGCCGATATAGATGAAACCGGCCACGCGCTCCCCGCTGGACAGGCCCAGCGCGGCCCGGGCGATGCGGTCATAGGCGTACCATTCGGTCAGCCATTGGGCCGCGAACCCCATGGCGCTGGCGGCGATGAGCAGGGTCTGGCACGCGGCGCCGGCCGACATGATCTGCTCCCATTCGGGGATTTTGTGGTTTTCGGTCACGTCCGAGATCACCGCGATCACCAGCGGCGCGCGCAGAAACCGGTTGCGCTCCAGCTCGTAGCGCTCGGGCGGGGCGTCCGGCTCCAGATCGCGCAGGCGGGCTTCCAGAATATCGCCGAACCGGGCGCGCGCCTCGCCCTCGAAGGTCAGGAATCGCCAGGGAAACAGCTTGCCGTGATCAGGAACGCGCGCGGCCAGACGCAAGAGCGCGTCGCGCTGGGCCGCATCCGGGCCGGGCCCCGTCATCACCCGCGCCAGCGTAGAGCGCCGCCTGGCCAGAAGCTCGAGCGTTTCGGGGCTGGGGCGGCAGGCGGGCAGGGCGTCGCCGGCGTCCGGGGCGGGCGGGGGCAGCAAACGTGTCATGGGCGGCGGTCTCGGCTTTGAAGGTCGTGAAAGGGCCAGTGTGCGGGCTGGAGGCGAACTTGCGCAACGGCCCGGTTCATGGTCATGCTGGATAGTAGTCCTGTTTATAGTGCGCATTCCGAAGGATGGGCGATGACGGCGAACACGGCGATACACGATGATCTCAGCCCGGCGGAACGGCGCCGGCTGCGCGTGCGCGATGCGATTATCGGCGCCGCCGAGGAGATCTTCGCCGAAGAGGGCGAGGCCGGCCTGTCCATGCGCCGCATCGCCGAGCGGATCGATTACTCGCCGGCCGCGCTCTACAAGTATTTCGATTCCAAGGAAGCCCTGTTCAAGGAAATCCGGGAGGGTTTCTTCGAGCGCCTGTTGCAGCGCATGCAGGATGTGTGCGCCTCGATCGAGTCCGGTCCCATGCTGTGCACGCGCTGTCTGCGCGCCTATGTGGACACGGGGCTGGAGCAGCCGGGTCATTACCGCCTGGCGTTCGCCGGTTTCAGCGGCGAGAGCGATGTGGCCGAAGACACCTACGCCTTCGCCGCCAGCGAGCATCTGCGCCAGATGATCAAGGAAAGCGTGGAGGCGGGCTGGTTCCGCGAGGTGGATCTCGATGTCGCCTCCACCAGCGTGTGGTCGTCGGCGCACGGTTTGACCATTCTAGCCGTTTCGATCCCGGACTTCCCGCGCGAAAAGCCGGGCCGGCGCGAGCTGGAACTGGATGAGCTGATCGCGTTTCACAGCGAGATGATGATGCGCGGCCTGGGCGCACGGCGCCTGATCGACCGGCTGGACGCAGGCGAAAGCTTCTGAACACCCCCATAAGTGATAAAATTAAACGTCGTTCACTTTTCTAACGGCGTTCACTGTCCTATATTCGTCCGCAACAAGGTCAGGAGCGGGCGCTATGGCGGGCGGGATAACCGGAACAATACGCGCTGGCGCGAGCCGGCTGGCGCTGGGAGTGGCCACGGCCGCGGTGCTGGTGGTCGTGGCGGTGATCGCGGTGAGCGCCCTGCGCTCGGCCGGCGCAGGGCCCGGTCAGGCGGCGGCTGAACCTCTGCCGGTGGAGACCTTCACCGCCCGCTATGGCGATCAGACGGTCATGGAGGCGCGCTATCCCGGTCTGGTCTCGCCCTGGCGCGCCAGTGCGCTGGGGTTCGAGAGCGGCGGCCGGATCGAGGCTGTCGAGGCGCGCATCGGCGACCGGGTCAGCGCGGGCGCGGTTCTGGCCCGGCTCGACACGCGCACGCTGGAAGCCCAGATCGCAGCCGCCCGCGCCGAGACCGCCGCCGCCGAGGCGCAGGCGGGTCTGGCGCGCGTGACCCTGGAGCGTCAGCAGGCGCTGGTGGATCGCGGTCATGTCTCGGCCCAGCGGCTGGATGAATCCGGCGCCAGCGAACGCGCCGCGCTCGCCCGCGCAGCCTCAGCGCGCGCCAGCGCCGAGGCCCTGGCGGTGCGTCTGGAGCTGGCATCGCTGACGGCGCCGTTCGACGGCGTGGTGACGGCGCGCCATCTTGACGAGGGCGCCATCGCCCCGCCCGGCGCGCCGGTGATCACACTGGTGGAGGACGGGCGCCTTGAGATGCGGGTGTCCATCCCCGCGCCCGAGGCGGGCCGTCTGGAGGCCGGGCGCGATTATCCTGCTGAATTCGCCGGCGGGCGCGTGGACGCGCGCCTGCGCGCCGTGACGGGCGTGATCGAGATGGAGCAGCGCGCGGTGACGGCGGTGTTCGACCTGCCGTCCGGCCAGGGCGCAACCAGCGGCGCGGTGGGCCGGGTGCTGGTGCGCACCACGCTGGACGAGCGCGGCTTCTGGGCGCCGGTCACCGCGTTGGCCGAGGGCCGGCGCGGCCTGTGGTCGATGTATGTGCTGATCGCGGACAATGGCGCGTTCACGATTGAGCCGCGCCCGGTGGAGGTGATCCATACCGAAGGCGATACCGTCTATGTGCGCGGCGCGGTCAATGACGGCGACACGGTGATGGCCGCGGGCGTGAACCGGGTGGCGCCCGGCCAGCGCGTGCGCCCGGAAGGCGGCGCATCATGACCACGCTGTTCTTCCGCTATCCCCGGCTGATCGTCCTGGCGCTGTTTCTGATCCTGGCGGCGGGACTGGCCGCGCTGGGCGTGCTGGGCCGCCAGGAGGATCCCTCGCTGACCGAGCGCTTCGGGGCGGTGACCGTGATCCTGCCCGGCGCCGACGCGGCGCGCATGGAGGCGCTGGTCACCCGGCCGCTGGAAGCGGCTCTGCTGGAGCTGGTGGAGCTGGATGAGGTGCGTTCGACCACGCGCGCCAATGTCTCTCAGCTGAACATCAATATCCGCTCCGATCTCAGCCCGATCCGTGTCGAACAGGCCTGGTCGCTGGTGCGCGACCGGGTCGCAGCGGTGCGCCCGAGCCTGCCTGAAGGCGTGCAGAGCGTGGAGGTGAACCGCCAGTATATGGGCGCGGCCACCCTGATTACCGCGCTGCGCTGGCCGGACGGATCGGAAGGCTCGCTGGGCGCGCTGCACCGTCTGGCCCGCGATCTGGAAGACAATCTGCGCAATCTGCCCGGCACCAAGGAAACCGATGTCTTCGGCGCGCCCGAGGAAGAGGTGCGCGTCATCCTGGACCCCGAATCCGCCGCCGCGCTGGGTCTGACAGCGGCCGATATCGCCGCCCTGCTGGCGCGATCGGACGCCAAGGTTCCGTCCGGGCGCCTGGCCGGGCGCTCGCTGGACGTGACGGTGGAAGTGGCCGGGGCGTTCGACAGTCTGGACCGGCTGCGCGCCGCGCCCGTGAGCGCGGGAGCGGGCGGGTTCCTGCAGCTGGCTGATATCGCCCGCGTCGAACGGGGCCTGCGCGAACCGGCCGCCTCGCTCGCCCTGCGCAATAACGAGCGCACGATTCTGGTCGCCGCTTATCTGGAGCCAAGCCTGCAGGTGGACGCCTGGGACCGGCGCGCCCGGGCCGCCGTGGGCGCCTTCGCGGACGCCAATCCGGGCGTGGAGACCGAGATCATCTTCGCCCAGGCCGATTACGTGGTGGACCGGTTGTCGGGCCTGGCGCGCAATCTGGGCTTCTCGGCGCTGATCGTGTTCGCGGTGCTGTTCCTCCTGATGGGCTGGCGCAGCGCGCTGATCGTGGGTTCGGCCCTGCCGCTCACCGTGCTGCTGGTGATGGTGCTGATCAACGCCTACGGCTCGCCCCTGCACCAGATGTCGGTGACGGGCCTGGTGGTGGCGCTGGGCCTGCTGATCGATAACGCCATCGTGGTGGTGGACGATTACCGCCTCCTTCGCGCGCGCGGCATGGACCGCGCCGCAGCCGTGGACAAGGCTGCGCGCACCCTGTTCGGGCCGCTTTTGGCCTCCACCCTGACCACGATCTTCGCCTTCGCGCCCATCGCGCTCATGCCCGGCACGGCGGGCGAGTTCATCTCCATGATCGGGGTGTCGGTGATCTTTGCGGTGGGATCGAGCTTCGTGCTGGCCTTCACCGTCATATTGGGGCTGGCGGCGGTGTTTGACGACACCGCGCCGGGCCAGGGCTATCGCGGCTTCCTGCGCGATGGGCTGCGTTCGCGTCCGCTGGCCTTCATCTATCGCAAGGTGCTCGACGCCGTCATCGCCCAGCCGGTGCTGGGCGTCGCGCTCAGCCTGATCCTGCCCGTCGCCGGCTTCGCCGCCGCCACCACGCTGCCCGGCCAGTTCTTTCCGCCCACCGAGCGCGACATGTTCCAGGTGCGCCTGGTTCTGCCCGCTTCGGTCTCCATCGACCAGACCCGCGCGCGCATCGAGCAGGCCACCGATATGCTGCTGGCCTATGACGGGGTGCAGGAGGTGGTCTGGATCGCCGGCGCCGGCGCTCCGCGCGTCTACTACAACATGATGAACACCGTGCAGGGCCGGCCCAATTTCGCCTCCGGCTTTGTGCGCGCAAATTCAAAGGAAACGTCGGCGCGCGTGGTGCGCGACTTCCAGCGCGCAGCCATCACCGCCTTTCCCGACGCCCAGGTGCTGGCCACTCCCTTCGAGCAGGGGCCGCCATCGCCTGCGCCGGTGGAGTTGCTGATCATCGGACCGGATTTCGCCGTGCTGGACCGCATCGGCGCGGATATACGGCGCATCCTGTCCGGCGTGCCCGGCGTCACCTTCACCCAGGCGGGCCTGGAGCTGGGCCAGCCGGTGGCGCGCCTGGACGCTGACGAGGCCGAGGCCGGTCTGGCGGGCTTGCGTCTGACCGATCTGGCCGCGCGCCTGCGCGCCGATATTGATGGCGTGCCCGGCGGATCGGTGCTGGAGGGGGTGGAGGAATTGCCTGTGCGGGTGATCGCGCCGGACGTGCGCCGCGATTCCATCGAGGGCCTGGGCGCCACGCCCATGCCCAGCCGCGGCGGCGCGGGGGCGCCGGTGGGCATTTCGGCGTTCGGCCAGTTCACGCTTGCGCCCGAGACGGCGGCGATACCGCGCCTTGATGGCGAACGCACCAATCCGGTCTACGCCTATCTCGAACCCTATGTGCTGCCTGCGCCGGTGCTGGCTGAATTCCAGCGCCGCTTTGCGGCGGAGGGGATCGCGCTGCCGCCGGGCTACCGCATCGCAATTGGCGGAGACGCGGAAAACCAGGGCGAGGCGATGGCTGATCTCATGTCCACCGCCATCCCGTTGCTGATCCTGATCATCGCGTCTGTGGTGCTGGCGTTCAATTCCTTCCGCTATGCCGGCGTTATCTTCACGGCCGGCTTCCTGTCGGTGGGGCTGGCCATGTTCGGGGTGTGGATGTTCGGCACGCCGCTGGGCTTCAACGCCATTGTCGGCTCGCTGGGCCTGGTGGGCCTGTCGATCAACGGCTCCATCGTGGTGCTCAGCGCGCTGAAAGCCAATCCGCTGGCGCGCGCGGGCGACCGCGACGCCATCCGCGAAACCGTGGTGGACGCCACACGGCACATTATTGCGACCACGCTGACCACAATCGGCGGCTTTTCACCGCTATTGATCGAGGGCGACGCCTTCTGGCTGCCGTTCGCGGCGGCGGTGGCGGGCGGGGTCGCGGGATCGGCCGTGCTGGCGCTGATCTTCGCGCCGGCCGCGTTCACGCTGCTTGTCCGGTTTGACCGCAAGGCGCGCGCGGGCGAGCCTGCGCCAGCGCCTGCCTGACTTGCGGAGACCGCCCGTGACCGAACGCCGCCGCGGCCCATGGACCATCGAATCCGAGCGCCTGGCCTACGAAAACCCGTGGGTGCAGCTGCGCCATTACGAGGTGCGCCAGCCTGACGGCGCGCCCAGCGTCTATGGCGTGTTCGAGCCGCGCAATCTGGCCATCGGGATCGTGCCGGTGTTCGCAGACGGGACCATCATGCTGGTGGGCCAGCACCGCTTTGCGCTGGACGCCTGGAGCTGGGAATTGCCCGAGGGCGGCGGCGCGCGCGACGTCGATCCGCTGGACACCGCCCGGCGGGAGCTCAAGGAGGAAACCGGCCTGACCGCCCGCCGCTGGGCGCCGCTGGCCGATTATGACGTGTCCAATTCGGTCACCACCGAGCGCGCCATCGGGTTTATCGCCTGGGAGCTGGAACAGGGCGAGCCCGAGCGCGAAGGCGCGGAAGCCGACATGCAAATGCGCCGCGTGGGCTTGCAGGAGGCCCTCGCCATGGCCATGTCGGGAGAGATTCGCGACGGCTTCACCCTGACGCTGCTCGCCGCCGCCGATTACGCCGCCCGCCACGGCCGCCTGGAGCCGGATCTGGCCAAGGCGGTCCTGACAGGCTCAAATGCGCCGGGGAGGGCGTGAGACATGAACGCCGACGCCAAGTCCGGCGCGCCGCTGCGCCCGGTTCCGTCCAATCAGGTTCAGTCCAGCCAGGGTCAGGTCTGGTCGCGCCTGCGCTTTGACGCGGCCTCCGCCGCCGCCGAGGAGCCGATGCTCGCCAGCATGCTCAACGCGGCGGTGCTGCGCCATGACAGCTTCTCTGAAGCTTTGGCCCACCGCGTGGCGGAGAAAATGGCCGACGCTCAGCTCGACGCGCTGCAAATGCATCATGTCGCCCGCGCCGCCTTCGCCGCCGCGCCTGAGATCGCCGATGAGGCCGCGCGCGACATGCTGGCGGTGGACGAGCGCGACCCGGCGGTGCGCTCCTTCCTGCAACCCTTCCTGTATTTCAAGGGCTTCCACGCCTTGCTGTGCTACCGGGTCGCCCACTGGCTGTGGCGCGAGGGCCGGGAGACGCTGGCCTTCCACCTGCAAAGCCGGATGTCGGAGCGGTTCGGCGTGGACATCCACCCGGCGGCGCGCCTGGGCAGCGGCATCATGATCGATCACGCCACCTCGGTGGTGATCGGCGAGACGGCGGTGGTGGGCGATGACGTGTCTATCCTGCACGAGGTGACGCTGGGCGGCACGGGCGCGGAATCCGGCGACCGCCATCCCAAGATCGGGCGCGGCGTGCTGATCGGCGCCGGGGCCAAGGTGCTGGGCAATATTTCTGTCGGTGAAGACGCGCGCATCGCGTCCGGCTCGGTGGTGCTCCAGGACGTGGCCGAGCGCTGCACGGTGGCGGGCGTGCCCGCCCGCCCGGTCGGCGGGCCTTGCGCGGAGCCCTCGCGCTCCATGGACCAGACCTTCACTGACGAGGCGTGAGCGCGCAGTGTTGCACCCTGCGCGAATGGCGCTAGGGTGCCCGATCATCAAGTCACAGGCCCGATCAGGTCCGGTCCCCATACCCTATCAAAGAGGAAGCGCAGATGGCCGCGCCCGTTTTCACCCCGGCTGAAGCCGCCAAGGTCCAGGCGTTTCTGCGCCGCAAGCTGAACCCGGAACTCAAGGTCCAGCTGCGCAACCGCCCGGATGAGTGCGCGGAGATCTATATCGCCGCCGAATGCCTCGGCGTGGTCTCCAAGAATGTCGAGGAGGGCGAAACCTCCTACTCGTTCGAGATCACCATCCTCGACATTGATCTGGACTGACGCGTCCGCTGACGCGCCGCCCCGGTCAAACCACCCCCTTTCAGAGCACTTCGAGCATCGAGGCGACCAGCGGATGGCGCACGATGTCTTCGGGCTTGAGTTGAATGACGCCGATATTGTCCACCTCGCTCAGGCGCTCGGCGATGGGCTTGAGGCCGGACAGTTCGGGCAGCAAATCGGTCTGGGCCGGGTCGCCGGTGACCACCATGGTGGAGTTCCAGCCAAGCCGCGTGAGCAGCATTTTGAGCTGGGCGTAGGTGCAGTTCTGCGCCTCGTCGACCACCACGAAGGCGTTGTTGAGCGTGCGCCCGCGCATGTACCCGATGGGCGCGATCTCGATCAGGCCTTCGGTCATCAGCGCCTTGAGGCGTTTCGGGCTGAGCCGGTCTGAAAGGGCGTCATAGAGCGGGCGCAGATAGGGGGCGAGCTTCTCCTCCATGGCGCCGGGCAGGAAGCCGATGGATTCGCCCGCCTCCACCGCCGGGCGCGAGAGCACGATGCGCCCCACCTCGCCCGATTCCAGCGCCTCGACCGCCTTGGCGACGGCCAGATAGGTCTTGCCGGTGCCGGCCGGTCCGAGCGCCAGGACCATATTGTTGTCGTCGATCGCATCCATCAGCGCGGCCTGGCCTTCAGAGCGCGGCTTCACCGATTTGATGTAGCGCTGGTCGCGCATCGGATCGGCGTCGTCCGGACTCCATCCCGTTCCGGGAAAGAGCGCGCGCACTTTCTCCTCTTCATAGGCTTCCGCGTTAAACCCGCCTTGACGGCGTTTAGCGGCTCGCTTGCCCATTATAAGACCCTCCAGATGGCAAGAAAAAACCCCTCGCGCGGGTGCGGAGGGGTGACGGATGCGTCGGATTCAAGGGTCCGGGCCGAAGCCGGCGCTGCGGCGCACGGCGGGGCGTCCCGGTATGGTGGTGCGGACGGCATGGGCCCTCCTTTCCAGCTGTCCCGGCGCAGCCGAGGCTGCGCGCGAGCCGATCCGCGCCCTTGATCGCGAATCGCACTCACAGTCTCATCCTAGGACAGTGAATGAAGTATGAGTCAGTGCTTCACTGACATGTCGCAAAACTGCGGCGCCGCAGACACACGCATTCAAGGAGACCGGCCCATGACCCTTTACGCGCTCGGCGAAGACACGCCGCAGATCAGCCCGGACGGCGCCTGGGCGGCGCCCGACGCCGCGCTGATCGGCAAGGTGACCTTGATGCGCGGCGCCTCGGTCTGGTTCGGCGCGGTGCTGCGCGGTGACAATGAGCGCATCACGCTCAGCGTAGAGGCCAATGTCCAGGACGGGGCGGTGCTGCACACCGATATGGGCTTCCCCCTGACGCTGGGGCGCGGGGTGACGGTGGGCCATAACGCCATGCTGCACGGCTGCACGGTGGGCGATTATTCGCTGATCGGCATTGGCGCCACGGTGCTCAATGGCGCGAAGATCGGCAAGCACTGCATTATCGGCGCGCACGCCCTGATCACCGAGGGCAAGGAGATTCCCGACGGCTCGGTGGTGATGGGCGCGCCGGGCAAGGTGGTCAAACAGATCGAGGACGGGGTGGCCGAGCTCCTGAAAGCCAGCGCCGACCATTATGTCGAGAACGCCGCGCGCTATGCCCGCGATCTGAAACCGGCCGGCTGAGCGCTGGAGCAAAGGGGGAGGGGGCGATGGCGCACAGCGACGTTCTGGTGATCGGGGCAGGGTTTTCCGGCCTGCAGGCGGCGCGGCTGCTCTCAGACACCTTTGACGTGCGGGTGCTGGAGGCGCGCGAGCGTCCCGGCGGACGGGCGCTGGCCCATGCCTTCGCCAATGGCGATACGGTGGATCTGGGCGGCCAGTGGGTGGGTCCGGGCCAGGACCGGTTCTACGCCCTGATCGAGGCCGTGGGCGCGCGCACCTATCCTTTGTGGAGCGAGGGCGATCATCTGGTGGCGCTGGACGGGCGGCTGCGCCGGTATCGCGGCACCATCCCCTCGCTTCCCATCCATGTTCTTCTGGACCTCAACCGCCTGCTCGGCCGCTTCGAGGCGATGGCCAAACAGCTCGATCCGGCCCGGCCCTGGGCGCACCCGAAAGCTGAAGACTGGGACCGGCAAACAGTGGGCGAGTTCATGGCGCGCACCGGCTTGACGGCGCGCGCCAGGGAGATGTTCGCCATCGCTATCGGGGCGGTGTTCTGCGCCGAGCCGCATGAGCTCTCCTTGCTGCACGCCCTGTTCTACGCCCGCGCCGGGCGGTCGCTGGACGCGCTGATCTCGGTGGAGGGCGGCGCCCAGCAGGACCGGGTGCATGGCGATATGGGCGGGCTCGCGCGCCTGATGGCCGACAGCCTTGGTGGGGCGGTCACCTATGAGGCGCCGGTGCAGGCCCTGCGCTGGTCGGACGCGGGCGTGACCGTGGAAACGCCCGCAGGTGAATTCTCCGCGCGCCGCGCCATTCTGGCCCTGCCCCCCAATCAGGCGCTGGGCATCCGTTTTGATCCGCCGCTTCCCGCCGCGCGCGACGCGCTGTGGCGGCGCATGCCGGCGGGCGCTTGCATCAAGTGCGTGGCCCAGTATGAGCGCCCGTTCTGGCGCGAGGCGGGGCTGTCGGGTCAGTCGGTGGGCGGGCCGGGCCCGGTGCGCGTGACGTTCGACAATACCGAGGCCGGGCGCGAGGCGGGCCAGCTGCTCGGTTTCATCGAGGGTGACGAGGCGCGGATCTGGTCAGGCCGCGATCCGGCCGAGCGCCGCGCCGCCGTGCTGGAGAGTTTCGCGGCTGTCTTTGGCGACGCAGCCCGCCATCCGGCAGACTATGCTGATCAGGACTGGATGGCGGAGCCGTATACCCGCGGCTGCTACGCCGCCTTCATGGGGCCGGGCGTGTGGACGACCCTGGGGCGCGCCCTGCGCGACCCGATCGGACCAGTCCACGTGGCCGGAACCGAGACCGCGCGCGAGGGCTATGGCTATTTCGAAGGCGCGCTGGAAGCGGCGCAGCGCGCGGCGGACGAGGTGAGGGCGGCGCTTAGCCCCTAATCCCCCTCCAGCCACAGCACCACCACGGCGCCCTCATCGGTGCGCGGGCCAAGGCGTACGCCGTCGCTTGTGGCGATCAGAGCCTGGCCGTCGGCGCCCAGATCCCAGGGCGCGCCGCGCAGGAAGGCCGTGACGCCGGCCTCTGCGCCCGCTGCGGTCAGGCGCCGGGGCAAGGAATGGGCGATCCAGGCTTCCCCTTCGGTCAGCGCGCCGGCGTGCTCGCGCGGGGCATCATCCGGCCAGGGCGTGACATAGCCGCCCCAGGGCGCGTCCCAGACGCCCGATGGCTGCAGATAGGCGGGCACGGCGATCAGGTCAGGGCGCCGGGCGAGGCCGTCATAGACGTCCGGATGCCAGGAATCGGCGCAGATCAGCACGCCCAGCGCGCCCGCTGGCGTGTCGAACACCGGCTGGGGCGAGGCGGGCGCAGCGGCGGTGAACACGGCTTCGGACGGGATGGGGTAGACCTTGCGCACAAGCTCTGGGTGGAGGGCGCCATCGGGCCCGAACACGGCGCTGACATTGTAGATCGGGCCGGACGGATTGACCTGGAGGCGGCCGTTCGCAACGGCCGGATCGGGCAGGACGATGGAGCCCGCCACGACCGTCACCTCGAAGCGCCGGGCGAGGGAGGCGAACACCGCCTGATAATCGCGCGCCATCGCTTCGCCGCGCGTGCGGAACAGGCCGGCGGCTGCGCGGTCCGGCTCGCGGCTGCGCGTTGCAGAGACAAGGGTCTCCACCGGACGGGTCAGCGCCAGCGCCGTCATGGCGTCATCCAGGGAGCTGGCCCGGTACACGCCGGACTGGGCGTGCGCCGCCGCCAGCCAGGTCCCGGCATGTTCGGGGAACACCACGACCGCGGCGCCGTCCAGCGCCCCGGCGGCGCGCGCGGCTTCGAGATAGGGCGACAGCGCGGCTTCCAGCGCCGCGGCGCTGCGATAGTCGAACGCCGTCAGGGCAGGCTCGGCCGCGATCAGCGCCCGTTCGCCCGGCGCGCCGAATTGCGTCAGGGTGATGGCGGGCGGTTCAGGCGGAGGCTGCTGTGGCGACAGGCGCCACACGCCCCACACAAAGACCAAGAAGCCCGCCAGGGCCAGCAGCGCGAACAGGCTTGCGCGCGCCGCAGCCATGACTAGGAGGCGTAGCGCAGGATCGCCGCCAGCTCGCCGCCGCCGGGAATATCCTCGCGCCGCACGCCCAGCACCCTGGCGCCCGTGGCCAGCGCGCGCGCGGCGATCTCGTCCACCACGCCGTAACTGTTCTTGTCAGGCTCGCTGGCAAGGGTGAGCTTGCCGGTTTCCTCGTCAATGCGCCCTGGCACGACCGTGTCGATGTCCAGCAGCAGCACCTCGATCCGCCCGAAAGTGGCGGCGTGGGCGGCGTCGGCCAGATCGGTGGTGGTCCGGCCCTGGCTGGTGCGGGTTCCGAACATTTCGCGCAGCGCCGACAGCTCGCGGGCATAGGACGCATCCAGCACCGGCCGGGCGCGCTCGGACAATTCGGCCTCGGTGAGCCGGTCCGGGCTGTCCTCGATCGTGTCTTCGAGAAGGTGGGGATAGGTGTTCACCGAGCGGTACACCGAGGCGAGGCGTCCCGTGGCGGCGAGAATGAGCGGCGTGTCGCGCCCGCTCAGCACCGGACGCAGCGCCGCGTCGACCTGGCGCGCATATTGGCGGAAGCGCACATTCTGGCCTTCCGACCCCTGAATGCGCCCCGTGGCGCTGCGGTCGTTCAGGGTGGACTTGCCCACCGAGCTGGCCGCGTCGCCGGGCAGCTCCAGGCCGCGCACCTGGCGCGGGGCCAGTTCGGCGAACACCTCGACCAGGCGCACCGCGTTTTCCGACAACGCCAGCACGAAGGCGGCGTGGGGGAAGGTCACGGCGCGCAGGAGGGGTTTCAGGAAGAACCGGTCGGAAACCTCGGTCTGCGGGGTCAGCTTGTTGGCGAGGCGGAAGGTGCGGATCTGATCGGGTGTGGCGAGCACGGCCAGCGAATTGGCTTGCAGGCGCCAGAAATCTTCATCCTGGTCGAGATCGTCAAACAGCTCCATCAGCGTGGCCAGGCGGCGCTTGTCGAAGCCGGCGGCTTCCAGCTCATCGCGGGCGGCGCGCGCCGCATTGGACAGTCCAATGCGCGCCTCATCGCTTTTCTGGGTGAGCGGAGTGGTCTCCAGATAGATTGACACGCAGGCATCGGCGCGCACGCGCGAGAGGGTATCGAGATCGCTGCGGGCGGGCAGGTCGATATGCAGCATGTACGTGGTCTCCGGTGGTCAGGAACTGGGGGAGGAGATCAATGGCGCACGCACCGGGCGCACGCAACCCCAAGCCGGTGCTCCGGGGCGCCAAAAGAACGGGGCGGCGCGTCGCCGCTCCGGGCCCCGGTTGAGGCGGCCGGCGTGGCTTAGTAGGGGTGGTGCACGCCG